>NZ_RAZO01000237.1:0-1118 GCF_004307535.1 Pseudomonas sp. Sample_9 | reverse complement strand
CCGAAGAAGTGCTGCGCACAGCGCTCAAGCGCAAGTACGACAGCCATCTGGCGCGGCTTTATGGTCTGGTTCGTGGCAGTGATCCTGCGCGTCAGTTGCAGATTGCCGAAGGCTGGCTCAAGGAGCACCCTGCCGATCCGAGTCTGCTGCTGACCCTCGGGCGGTTGTGTCTGCAAACCAGTCTGTGGGGCAAGGCTCGCGACTATCTGGAAAGCAGTTTGCGCGTGCAGCGCAATCCGGAGACCTGTGCGGAACTGGCCCGCCTGCTTGCACAGCTTGGCGATACCGAGCGCAGCAATCAGTTGTTCCAGGAAGGTCTGGGGCTGCTGGATGAACGCCTGCTCGCGGCGCCTTTGCCGGTTGCGGCGAAGGTATGAATGGCGAGGGAGTTTGCTCCCTCGCGAAC
Organism: Pseudomonas sp. Sample_9; assembly: GCF_004307535.1. NCBI lineage: Bacteria > Pseudomonadati > Pseudomonadota > Gammaproteobacteria > Pseudomonadales > Pseudomonadaceae > Pseudomonas > Pseudomonas sp. Sample_9. Next base: position 712 of record NZ_RAZO01000237.1, on the reverse strand, counting down.
TTCGATGACCGAAAATTCCCCTTCTTCGCGCTCTGGAGACAAAGTCCTACAGAGCGCTTCACCGTTTCCTATCGAGCCTGTCGGGTTTTCCCTACACCTGCGGTGAACTGTCGGCAGGCCCTTGCCTTGAAAGGCTGACACGCTTTCCTCTACCGTAACCGTCTGTCTCTACTGTTACGGAAAAGCCATGTCGTTGGCCTGCTCACGCTCCTTGTTCTTCATGGCTTTCATTGCGGGGGCCTTTGCTCTGGGAGCTTCCTATTACCTCGAATACGCGGTCGGCCTGACGCCTTGCAGTCTGTGCCTGGTGCAGCGATTGTTCCTCACATTGCTGTGCATCGGCTGCGGCGTGGCGGCGGTGCATGGCCCTCGGCGCGTTGGCTTATGGTGGTACTGGCTGTTTGCGCTCGGCGCCAGTCTGGGAGGAACCACCGCTGCGTGGCGGCAGGTGTTGATCCAGAGTGACTCCATGCTGCAACTGGTCAAATGCTCGCCAACCGTGGAGTCACTGTTCAGCGACCTGCCGTGGATCTGCGCCTTGCAACGGATGTTCAACGGCGGCGCCGATTGTGCGGACATCTCCTGGACACTGTTCGATCTGAGCATCCCGGAATGGAGCCTGCTGTTTTTTGTCGGCGTGTCGATCCTTGCGGTTTATCAGTTGTTGCGTCTGATCTGGAGCGCTCTGCAACGACCGGTCAGCGACGAAGCG
>NZ_RAZO01000096.1:0-1118 GCF_004307535.1 Pseudomonas sp. Sample_9 | reverse complement strand
CGCTTCGTCGCTGACCGGTCGTTGCAGAGCGCTCCAGATCAGACGCAACAACTGACAAACAGCAAGAATCGACACGCCGACAAAAAACAGCAGACTCCATTCAGGAATGCTCAAATCGAACAGCGTCCAAGAGATGTCCGCACAATCGGCGCCGCCGTTGAACATCCGTTGTAATGCGCAGATCCACGGCAAACCACTGAAGAGTGACTCCACGGTTGGCGAGCATCTGACCAGTTGCAGCATGGAGTCGCTCTGGATCAGGACCTGCCGCCACGCAGCGGTGGTTCCGCCCAGACTGGCGCCCAGCGCAAACAGCCAGTACCACCATAATCCGCCGCGCCGGGGGCCATGCACCGCCGCCACGCCGCAGCCAATGCACAGCAGGGTGAGGAACAACCGCTGCACCAGGCACAGACTGCAAGGCGTCAGGCCGACCGCGTATTCGAGGTAATAGGAAGCTCCCAGAGCAAAGGCCCCCGCAATGAAAGCCATGAAGAACAAGGAGCGTGAGCAGGCCAACGACATGGCTTTTCCGTAACAGTAGAGACAGACGGTTACGGTAGAGGAAAGCGTGTCAGCCTTTCAAGGCAAGGACCTGCCGACAGTTCACCACAGGTGTAGGGAAAACCCGACAGGCTCGATAGGAAATGGTGAAGCGCTCTGTAGGACTTTGTCTCTTGAGCGCAAAGAAGGGGAATTTTCGGTCATCGAAGTTCGCGAGGGAGCATCCTCCCCCGCCCTTCAGACCTTCGCCACAACCGGCAAAGGCGCCGCCAGCAAGCGTTCATCCAGCAGCCCGAGACCTTCCTGAAACAACTGGTTGCTGCGCTCGGTATCGCCAAGCTGAGCAAGCAGACGGGCCAGTTCCGCACAGGTCTCCGGATTGCGCTGCACACGCAGACTGCTTTCCAGATAGTCACGGGCCTTGCCCCACAGACTGGTTTGCAGACACAAACGGCCCAGGGTCAGCAACAGGCTCGCATCGGCCGGATGCTCCTTTAGCCAGCCTTCAGCAGTCTGCAGCTGACGCGCGGGATCGCTGCCACGAACCAGACCATACAGACGCGCCAGATGGCTGTCGTACTTGCGCTTGAGCGCTGTGCGCAGCACTTCTTCGG
>NZ_RAZO01000229.1:0-9451 GCF_004307535.1 Pseudomonas sp. Sample_9 | reverse complement strand
GATGGCCGCACTTACAAAGTCACCACCGCGCGCACCACGGTCAATGGCAGCAACAGCACCACGATTGCGGCGCTGGAGGCCGGCAGCCTCGGCAACGCCGATGCCGGTCTGGCGCTGACGCCGGTGCAACCGATTGCCGGCATTGTCGGCAGCAGCTTTGTGGTGCTGGCGCCGGGCCTCAGCGGTGGCGTGGCCCGCGAAAGCCTCGAGTCGCTGCGTTCGCGGGTCATTCGTTCCTATCGGGTGATTCCCCACGGAGGCGCGGCCAGCGACTACGAAACCTGGGCACTGGAAGTGCCGGGCGTGACCCGGGCGTGGTGCCGTGGTGGCGATGGCGGGATGGGTATTGTCAGCCTGTTCATCATGCGCGATGACGATACGCAGCCGATTCCCGGGGCTGAGCAATTAGCCGAGGTTCAGGCCTATATCGAACCCCTGCGTCCGATGACCGCCGAAGTGCATGTGTTGGCTCCGGAGCAGGTCCCGGTCACCTATAAATTACGCCTGAGTCCTGATACCAGCGCCGTGCGGGCCGCGGTGCAAGCGCAACTGCGTGACTTGCACAACCGCGAGGCCGGTCTGGGCGACACCTTGCTGCAAAGCCATATCCGCGAAGCGATCAGCAGCGCCGCCGGCGAGTACGACCACCAACTGATTGCGCCCGTCGGCAATGTCGTGCCGACCGAGAACCAGTTGCTGACCTTCGGGGGTTGCATATGGGAGGCATAAGAACTGCGGTGCAGTATCAGGCCCAGTTGCGCAACCTGCTGCCCAGTGGTCCGGCCTGGGATCCGGAGCGAGTGCCGGAACTCAGTGCAGTGATCGAGGGCATTTCCCAAGAGCTGTCACGTCTGGACGCCCGCGCCGTTGACCTGCAAAACGAAATGGATCCTGCCGGCGTCAGCGAGCTGGTTCCCGATTGGGAGCGGGTCATGAACTTGCCTGATCCCTGCCTTGGACAGAAGCCTTTGTTCGACGACCGTCGTCTGGCGGTGCGCCGACGCCTGCTCGCAGTCGGCAGCCAGACCATAGGCTACTTCGTCGAAATCGCCAGAACTCAAGGCTATCCCAACGCCACCGTGACTGAGCTCAGAGCACCACGAATGGGGCGCTCACGTTTTGGGAATGGGCACTTTGGCAGTTGGCAGGCGCAGTTCATGTGGACGCTCAATACCGGTGGTCGGCAATTCATCGGTCGGCGTTTCGGCGCCAGTTATTGGGGCGAGCGCTTTGGTGTAAATCCCGGTAGCGCCCTGGAGTGCCTTATCCATCGCAGTGCACCCGCGCATACCCGCGCGCACATCAATTATGACTAGAGGTTAGAAAGTATGGATTACCCGAAAAACACCCCCGGTGTCGGGCTGGTTAATGGACAGTTTGTGGACGAGAACCCGGTCGCAGGAACACCTGGCTCTTTGATTCCGGCAACTTGGGGCAATGCTGTTACCCAAGAGATCCTGAACGTGATCAAAGCGGCGGGGATGGAGCCCGAGGAAGATGTTTCAACGCAGTTGCTGCAAGCTATCCAGAGTTTTGCCGCTCATGACTTCAAGAATTCGGTGCGGGTAGCGACCACGGGAACGATTGCCCTCAGCGGGTTGCAGAATATCGACGGTGTACAACTGGCTGTGGCAGATCGAGTGCTGGTGAAAGATCAGGCCAATGCATCGCAAAACGGTGTTTACGTGGTGGCTGCCGGCTCATGGTCGCGCGCAGTGGATGCGGCGCAGGACTATCAGGTGACCAGCAGTTTCATCATTGCGACCGATGAAGGTCTAGTGAACAGGTCTCGCCTTTGGCAACTGACCACGCCAGGTCCGATCAAGGTCGGTACCACTGCGCTGACGTTTGAATTGCTGGCGGGGTACACCGGCGTCGCATCTGGCGAATACCGCAAGGTCATGGTCAATGCACGGGGGCAAGTAACAGCCGGCTCCAATCCGACAAGCCTTGATGGCTACGGCATCACGGATGCGTACACGAAAGTGGCTGCCAACAGCGCATTTGTGAAACAGGGCGGTGGCGCCGGGCAACTTGGCAACACGGTATCCATTGGCTGGGACGGCAAGAACATCCTGATCCAGGTGGACGCCACCAGTTTTGGCAACCTGTGGTGTTCGGCCAACTTTGACCCTGGGACCAAGGCCAATGTCGCGGACGTTTACAGCAAGAGTGCGACGAATGGCTTGCTGGACGCCAAAATCGCTTCGGATACATGTTCGGTGGCCGGTTTCGCAGGTGGGAGCTCCGCCTCTCCGTATATGCGAAACAAGAACAGCAACGAAGTCGTGATGCTGGCGAAAAGTGCCTCGACGCTTGCGGGCTATGGCATTACGGACGGCATGACGCGTGCCGAGATCACCGGCCAGGTCAGTGCTCGCGTGCTCAGTGACGGCATTACCTGGGCAGGGTTTGCCAGTAATGATCCGAATCAGCCCTATATGCGGCGTACTTCCGATAACGGCGTCTATCTTTTGCAGCCCCGTCTGGGGTTTACACCGGTTCGCCAGGGCGGAGGAAACTTCCAGTCGAACAATACGGTAATGATCGGCTGGGCTGCTGACAGTTCGTCTCTGCGGGTACAAGTCGATGCATCTGATCTGGGCAGCATCTGGACCGACGGCATCGGTAATGCCAAAGCGGTCGCTGCGCAATCAACCGCCGAAGCAGGCGTGGTCGGTTCTTATGCCTTGTTGGTCGTTGGCGGAGGAGGCGCTACAGGGCCGGGCGCACTTGCTGCCGGTGTCAACTGCCGGTTCACGGCCACTGACGGCTCTGCCTGGGGCGGCGCCCCTGCCGGCACCTGGCGAATCATGGGGGCTATCCGAAATGCCGACGGTGCCAGCCCTGACTCCACTGTTCTATGCCTGAGGGTTTATTGAAATGATGACAATTCTGAGTGCGCGTCAGCCCTGCTGGAACGACGTGGAACATACCTCGTTGAACCTGTTGGTGACTTTCGAAGAAACCAGAGATTCGTTGGGTGAAGTACCGTTTACGGCTTCGCCGAAAGATCCGGAGACTCACGGTCGAGAGTTGTTTGAACGGGCGGTTGCGCTGGAATACGGCGACATCGCCGAACCCGACGAAGAACAACTGAAAGATGCGATGCGCATGAAATCTTCCGCGCTCTCGGCGCTGGCTTCATCGATGATCGCAAAGTTGCAGGGTGACTTGAGCACTCTGCAGGACTCCGAGGCGCTGGGCATGGCCACTGATGAGGAAATCACGCAGTTGCCGATGACTCAGGCGCAACTTGATCTCTGGAGAAAGTACCGGGTACTGCTTTCCAGAGTCGAAAGCCAGCCCGCTTTCCCTCGCGCGATCGATTGGCCACCGCAGCCTGATTGAATGTTTGGTGGAGGAGCCGAGTACATAGCCCTTGGAACCCTGCGCAGCATTTTTGCTGTTTGCAGAGCGGTCGCAGGGCCGGGCCGGCTGTGTGCACTCTCGGCGTCGAACGAATAACAGCCGGAGACTGGAAATGGATTATCCAAAGAGTGTGCCCAATATCGGACTGGTCAATGGCAGGTTCGTAGATGAAAACCTTGCAAGCGGAGCGCCGGGCTCGCTGATTCCTGCTGTGTGGGGCAATGGTGTAACGCAGGAAATTCTGAGCGTTGTGCAGGCGGCAGGTATTACGCCGGACGAGACGACCAATGATCAATTGCTGGGCGCACTTCGCAGCCCGGCGCTGTTTTTGACTGCCGCCCAGTTTGATAAAGGTCGGTCAGTGGCCACTGCCGAGTTTGTTCAGCGTGCGTTAGGCAATTACGCAAGTGCACGGGGAATATCCGCCGCAACGCAACTATCGATCGCTGATATCGGCTGCTCGATCGGAATGGGCGGGACCGTTTCCTATATCGTTACCCTGCCTGACGTGGCCTCGGTACCTGACGGTGCGAGCATTGGCCTGCACTGCCGCAACAGCGCACCGGTCACGGTTGCGAGTAAGTCCGGTGCGCAGATCAGCCCCCAAGGCGCCTATCTGACCTCGATTGTGATGAACAGCGGGGAGAGCGCCAACTTTGTCAAAGAGAGCGGCATCTGGACGGTTTACGGGACCGCCAGTTTGAAATATGCCGCACTGTTTTCCGGAATGGTCAGCAATCCCGGGTATCAAAAACACGCCAGTGGCAATATCGATCAGTGGGGCACGGGGGTATCGAACGCCGAGGGGGATGTCTACGTGACATTTCCGATGACGTTTCCCAAGGCATATTTCTCGCTCGTAGCAACACATACGGGAGGCGATGCGGCGATGGTTGCGGTAACGGCATACAGCGCAAAGGGCTGCACGCTGAGAATCCGCAATGCTGCTGGTCAAGTCAGCGCCGGTTGGTCGGTGAATTATTTTGCAAAGGGCTACTGAATGAACCCCTTCACTGTTTTATTCAGCGCCAGCACCCAGGGCGCGTATGTGCCGGGTATCAACTCGACGGACATTCCCGATGACGTAATCGAGATTCCCCAGGGCTATTGGATCTCATTACTGCAACAGTTGGCGGTCACTCCAAAAATGATTGGCGTGAGTGCGGCGAACGGCTACCCGATTCTGGTCGATCCACCGCCACCCTCGCCGGATGCAGCCGCTGACGCCGAGCGCGCCTGGCGCACAGCCCAGCTGGCCGCCACTGACGGTTTGGTGGCGCGTGACCGGGACGAACTCGAGGACGGCGGCGGTACCACGCTGACTACCGAGCAATACGCACAATTGCAAGTCTATCGTCGTGAGTTGCGTGACTGGCCGCAGGGATCATTCTTTCCGTTCAGTGAGTACCGGCCGTTGGCTCCGGGGTGGTTGGCTGCTGCAATCTGAAGCAGCGTGATCGAGGACTTTATTGCCTGAAAACTCCAGAAAGAAATGGCTGGCAGGCATCAGTCGCCAGCCGTGATTCAATCGGGGCCATATCCAGGGAGGATCAAGCATCATGCAAATAACTGAAAAACACCTTATCGACATCATGCCCAACGCCCGCTCCCAAGCGGGCGTTTTTGTTTCGCCGCTCAATACCGCTATGGCCAGGCAGCGCATCGATACGCCGAAACGTATCGCGGCGTTCCTCGCCCAGGTCGGTCACGAGTCGGGCCAATTGCGTTACGTGCGTGAACTGGGCAACAACCAATACCTGAGCAAATACGACACCGGCACCCTGGCGCTGCGTCTGGGCAATACGCCCGAGGCGGATGGCGACGGGCAAAAATACCGAGGGCGTGGGCTCATACAAATCACCGGTCGCGCCAACTATCGCCAATGCAGCCTCGGCTTGTTTGGTGATGAGCGTCTTTTGTCGTTACCCGAATTGCTCGAGCAACCGCAATGGGCGGCGGAATCGGCGGCGTGGTTCTGGGCGCAGAAGGGCCTGAATGAACTGGCGGATGCGGACCAGTTCAACACCATCACCCGCCGCATCAACGGCGGGTTGAACGGCTTGCAGGATCGCCTCGAGATCTGGGCGCGGGCGAGGGCGGTGCTATGTCCGGCTCCTGGCGCGTGATTGGTCTGATGTTGCTTGTGGCCGGGGCGTTTGCAGCTGCATGGCAATTGCAGGACTGGCGCTACGGGCGGCAATTGGCCGAGCAGGGGCGGTTAAACGCCGAAACCCTCAATCAACTGACGCAGACCGCCGCCACCGCGCAACAGGCCGAGCAGGATAAACGCCTGGCGCTGGAGCAACGGCTCGCGGCCAGTGAACAAACTCATTATCGAGCGCTGAGCGATGCCCAACGTGATCAGGATCGCCTGCGCGATCGCCTTGCTACTGCCGATGTGCGCCTGTCAGTCCTTGTCGACGCCGGCGACGTTGCCCACGGCTGTGCGCTGCCAGCCACCGCCGGCACCGGCGGCGTGGATTCTGCAACCGTACGCGCCCGACTTGACCCGGCGCATGCTCAACGAATTATCGCCATCACCGACACCGGCGACCGCGCACTGATTGCCTTGCAGGCCTGTCAGGCCTATGTCAGAGCGCTGGCGCCCGAACATCTTGAATGATTCTGTGTATTGAAAGCATGGCCGGCTCGTGTACGGTGAAGGCATTCCACACGATCTGGAGCTCGCCGTGAAAGAGACCACTCAACTGGCCGCAGAACTGGGCCGACGTCTGCAAGTGCTCAATGCCCACGTCACCACTGCCGAGTCCTGCACCGGCGGCGGGATCGCCGAAGCGATTACGCGGATTCCCGGCAGTTCGGCCTGGTTTGAAGCGGGGTACGTGACGTATTCCAATCGGCAGAAGACCCGGCAGCTGGATGTGCCGGGCGATTTGTTCGAGACGGTAGGGGCGGTCAGTCGCGAAGTGGTCGAGGCCATGGTGCGCGGTGCGCAGCAGCACAGCCTGGCGCATTTTGCCGTGGCGGTCAGCGGTGTCGCCGGCCCCGACGGTGGCACGCCGAACAAACCGGTGGGCACGGTGTGGCTGGCCTGGGGCGTTGGCGACGCGGTTTCCAGCGAGGTTCAGCACTTCGCCGGCAACCGTGATGAAGTCCGCCGACAAACGGTGAAGGCCGCGCTAGAGGGACTTGTGCGACTAGCGGCACGAGAAATCGAAAATCAGGGGTAGGCGATCTTCGAACGCTGTGGAATAATACTGGCTACTTATACAGGTGTTGGCCGTCAGGCCTTATTGATTACGTGAGGACTTTAATGGACGACAACAAGAAGAAAGCCTTGGCTGCGGCCCTGGGTCAGATCGAACGTCAATTCGGCAAGGGTGCCGTAATGCGTATGGGCGATCAGGACCGTCAGGCGATCCCGGCCATCTCTACTGGCTCTCTGGGTCTGGACATTGCACTCGGCATCGGCGGTCTGCCAAAAGGCCGTATTGTTGAAATCTACGGTCCTGAATCCTCCGGTAAAACCACGCTGACCTTGTCCGTGATCGCCCAGGCGCAAAAAGCCGGCGCGACCTGCGCATTCGTCGACGCCGAACACGCGCTTGATCCAGAGTACGCCGGCAAGCTGGGCGTCAATGTTGACGACCTGCTGGTTTCCCAGCCGGACACCGGCGAACAGGCCCTGGAAATCACCGACATGCTGGTGCGCTCCAACGCCGTTGACGTGATCATCGTCGACTCCGTGGCGGCATTGGTGCCGAAGGCTGAAATCGAAGGTGAAATGGGCGACATGCACGTCGGCCTGCAAGCACGTCTTATGTCTCAGGCGCTGCGTAAAATCACCGGTAACATCAAGAACGCCAACTGCCTGGTCATCTTCATCAACCAGATCCGCATGAAAATCGGCGTGATGTTCGGCAGCCCGGAAACCACCACCGGTGGTAACGCGCTGAAGTTCTACGCCTCGGTTCGTCTCGACATCCGCCGTACCGGTGCGGTGAAAGAAGGCGACGAAGTGGTCGGCAGCGAAACCCGCGTCAAGGTTGTGAAGAACAAGGTGGCTTCGCCGTTCCGCCAGGCCGAGTTCCAGATTCTTTACGGCAAAGGCATCTACCTTAACGGCGAGATGATCGACCTGGGTGTGCTGCACGGTTTTGTCGAGAAGTCCGGCGCCTGGTATGCCTACGAAGGCACCAAGATCGGTCAGGGCAAGGCGAACTCGGCCAAGTTCCTGGCGGACAACCCGGAAATCGCCGCGAAGCTTGAGAAGCAACTGCGTGACAAGCTGCTGGCACCAGTGGCAGACGTCAAGGCTTTGGCCTCCCGGGACAAGGTCGATAACATGGCTGAGGCCGATGTCGACGTTTGAAGTCATTGAATGACTCTTGTACTTGATACCCTCGTCGCGGTGCGGCGAACCGCCATGGACCTGCTCGCACGTCGCGAGCATGGTCGAGTCGAGTTGACGCGCAAGCTGCGTCAGCGCGGCGCCGAGGCGGAGCTGATCGAAACAGCCCTCGACCGTTTAACGGAAGAGGGGCTGCTTTCCGAAGCCCGTTACCTTGAAAGTTTTGTTTCCTACCGCGCCCGTTCCGGCTATGGCCCTCTGCGAATTCGCGAGGAGCTCAGCCAGCGAGGTTTGCAACGTACCGATATCGAAATCGCCCTGCGCGAAAGCGGTATCAACTGGCAGGCGCAGCTTCAGGATACGTGGCAACGCAAGTTCTCCGGACATTTACCGATTGATGCGAAAGAACGGGCCAAGCAAGGCCGGTTTCTGGCGTATCGGGGGTTCTCGATGGAGATGATCAACCGCTTGTTCAGCGGTCGAGGGATGGACGATTAAACCGATTCAACAAAAAAGGCCCGCTATTTTTTAGAAAATAGCGGGCCTTTTTTTGCCTTCAAATTACGTTGGAAGGCTCGCGTGAGCGTTGTGCAGTGGGCGGTTTTGAATCGGCCCAGTTTTCCGGGAGGTTGATGAAATCCACCAACTCTCTTAGTCGACCGTGGGTGCGGCCGTTGAAGGCAAACGCCAATCGCGCCAAGTGGCTGAACTGTGCATCGTCGTGTTCTTCACCGTTGTAGGCATGTTGATGAAACTGGTCGCTGAGGCACAGATCGGCGAACTCTTCCTGCATCTGCGCCAGAGCCTGATCGCTGAGCTTGTGGTTCATGCGGATCACAAACTGCCGCTTGAGCCAGCGGCTGGAGTGGAAGTTGCTATAGAACTGATTGATCTCCTCCACCGCTTCTTCAACGCTGTAGACCAGGCGCATCAACTTCATATCCGTCGGCAGGATATAGCGGTTTTCTTCCAGCTGATTGCGGATGAAGTCCAGCGCTCCCTGCCAGAAGGTACCGCCCGGAACATCCAGCAACACCACCGGCACCAACGGGCTTTTGCCAGTCTGAATCAGCGTCAGCACTTCCAGCGCTTCATCAAGGGTGCCAAAACCGCCCGGGCACAGCACCAGCGCATCAGCCTCTTTGACGAAGAACAGTTTGCGGGTGAAGAAAAAGTGGAACGGCAACAGCTTGTCGGTGCCATCCACGGTCGGGTTGGCATGTTGTTCGAAGGGCAGGGTGATGTTGAAGCCCAGGCTGTGGTCACGCCCGGCTCCTTCGTGGGCGGCGGCCATGATGCCGCCGCCAGCGCCGGTGATCACCATCATTTCCGCACGCGTCAGCGCTGCGCCGAGTTCGCGGGCCATCGCGTATAGCGGATGTTCCACTGGCGTACGTGCCGAGCCGAACACGGTGACTTTGCGCCGGCCTTTGAATTGCTCGAGTACACGGAACGCCTGCTCAAGTTCACGCAGGGCTTGCAGGGTAATCTTGGCATTCCAGCGGTTGTGGTCTTCCTGAGCCATGCGCAGCACGGTAAGGATCATGTCGCGGTAGATGGGGATGTTCGGGCTGTTGGCGGAAACATGGTTGAGTTGTGCTTCGACCTGGCTGATGAGGTCGCCGCTTTCCTGAAAATGACGGCTCAAGAGGTCATTCGGCTGATAAGGCATTCAACGTCTCCTTCTGTACAGAGCGGGTAGCCCTGACAATCAGCGTCCGGGCCGCACTGCAAAAACACACAGGGCCGGCAGTTCCATTTCTGCCG
>NZ_RAZO01000012.1:2323-9478 GCF_004307535.1 Pseudomonas sp. Sample_9 | reverse complement strand
GGAATATCCAGCGGCGCCGCCATGAACTGGCTGATCCGCGAGCGCAGCCATTTCTCTGCCGGGTCGTTGTCATGCACCCCGCTCCACGCCATCGACAATTGCGCCGCATCGATCGGGAAAGGCGGATCTTCGGCGCGCAGCGCACAGCCTTCGACCAAGGCACAGGCAGCGTAATCCGGCACGGTGGCGATCATGTCGGTTCCGGCGAGCAAGGCGCGCAAGCCGCTGAACTGCGGTACACCGAGGACCACGCGGCGGCAGCGACCGATCTTGGCCAGATCCAGATCGATATTGCCGCTCAGGTCACCGGAGAACGACACCATCGCATGCGGACGCGCGCAATATTCGTCCAGCGTCAGTGGCCCCGGACGGTCGTCGCCGCGCAGGACTTTGCAGGGAATGTCGCGCAGTTTTTTACGCTTGGCATTGGCCGGCAGATCGGTGGTGTAGCTGACGCCCACGGAGATTTCCCCCGAAGCCAACAACGCCGGCATCAACAAGTAATTAGCCCGGCGCACCACCACGACAATCCCCGGCGCCTCCTGTTGAAGCTGGCGCAACAGCGGCGGAAACAGACCGAACTCGGCGTCGTCCGACAGTCCGATGCGAAACACATCGCTACTGCTCGCCGGTTCGAATTCCTTGGCGCGGCTGACTGCGCCGGAAATCACATCCATCGCCGGTTGCAGTTCCTTGAGGATCGCCAATGCCCGCGCCGTCGGCTCCATGCCGCGACCGTTGCGCAGCAGCAATGGGTCGTCGAACAGATCGCGCAAGCGCCCCAGCGCAGCACTGACCGCTGGCTGGCCCATGAACAGTTTTTCGGCAACGCGGGTCAGGTTCTTTTCGAACATCAACGCTTCGAAAATCACCAGCAGGTTCATGTCGACGCGGCGCAGATCGTTACGGTTCATGGGCGTGGTTTCCTTATCGGTGTCAGACGCTTTTTGCCACTGGCGCTGGGCACTTTACTCGATCAACGGCACTTTCGCCGCGCGTTTGTAAGGGCCGTACTCCACCGGCACCCACTGGAAATGTTTGCCCTCGGCGGCGATGTGGCCGATGCCCGGGAACGGCAGATGCGCTGCCGTTACCCAGGTCTTGCTCGCTGCTGCAGCACTGAACACTGCCTGCCGACTGGCGATCGCTTGCTGACTGTTGACGTCGAAACTGATCGACACTTGCGGGTGCAAGAACTGCACCGCGAGGTTGTGCACCAGATCGCCCATGAACACGATGCTCTGCTGCTGCGACGTGAAGCGGTAAGTGGTGCTGCCCGGGGTGTGCCCGGCTTCGAGGGTTGCTTCGACCAGTCCCGGCAGTGGTGACTGCCCGGCGGCAAAAGTCTTGAAGCGACCGGCGGCAACGTAGGGCGTCGTAGAGTCCTGGGCTATCTTGAAAAACTCTTTGGCGCCGGCCGGAGCCTTGACCAGTGCTGCCGGATCAAGCCAGTAATCGGCCTCTGCCTTGGCCGCATAGACGGTGGCATTGGCGAACAGCGGCTTCTTCTCTGCATCGACCAGACCGCAGACGTGATCGAGGTGCAGGTGGGTCAGCAAAATTGTGTCGACCTGCTCAGGCTTGTAACCGGCGGCCTGCATGTTGGCCGAGAGTTGGCCTGCGGTGGCGCCGATGCACTGCCCTGCGCCGGTGTCGACCAGAATCAGTTGTGTGCCGGTGTTGACCAGAAAGGCATTGAACGCCGTCTGCACGCCCGGGGTTTCAATCGAACGCCGTGCGAGCAGCGCGTGAATCTGACTCTGGCTCATGCCCTGCAACAACTTCGGCGACAAATCGTTGTAACCGTCGAACAACGCGGTGACTTCGTAATCGCCCACCGCCAAGCGGAAATAACCCGGCGCCTGAGTGCCCACCTGCGGTGCCTGCGCCATCGCGCCGGACATTGCCAGCATGACCGCCAGAGTCGTTGCTGCTTTCATCATGCCTTTCATTGCATTCCCCCTGAACCTGGCCAACGGCGGCCGCGCTTTGTCGACATCGTCGCGCAAAGCGCCGGGCGCTGACTTGCAAGGATGTGCTGAGTTCCAGCCTTTGCGATGAAATTAACAACGATTAACTCGTCAGCCTCACGCCCTCACCCAACAATGAAGCCCTCTGCGCAGCGTTGCTTTTTTGACCTGAGGGAATGCGCCGACCGTGTATTCCCCACCGACACGGACCTTGGCCATGGCTTATCTACAGCAAACCGTCGCCCTCGCCCCTGCTTGCGAACCGCGGAAAAACGCGACTGGCGGACTCAGTCCACAGCGCGAACGCCAGATCAAACAGTTGATCCTCGAGCGCTTGGGCGAAAGTCTCGAAGTGGCTGAGCTGGCCCGTGCCTGCTCACTGTCACGCAGTCACTTCTCACGTGCATTCAAATGCAGCACCGGCCTGTCGCCACAGGACTGGATTCGCGCCCAGCGTCTGGCCCGGGCCAAGTTGCTGATCCAGCACACCGACCTCAGCCTGACGCAGATCAGCCTGGAATGCGGCTTCTGCGATCAGGCGCACTTTTGCCACATGTTCACCCGCAGCGAGGGCATCAACCCTTTCGCCTGGCGTTGTCGAGTCATGGGCAAACTGAAAAACAACGCAGTGCAGCCTGCGCTGTTGTGACTGCTGCCGTTACGCCACCCGTTGCACTGATGCCAAAACCTGAGGATTATGCCCGGACACCCCGGATCAGACGGCCTGCGCATGCGCCAGGCACTGGTTCGCCCTGTCCGCCGCACTACCGCAGGAGCGCGCTGTTGAGTTTTTCCCCGAATCAGGCCATTGCGTTTGGCCCCTATCGGATTCATCCCGGGCAACGACTGCTACTTGAAGGCCAACAGCCTTTGCGCCTGGGACGGCGGGCGATGGATATCCTCCTGATTTTGCTGGCCCACGCCGGCGAGGTGGTGAGCAAGCAGCAATTGATGGCCGGGGTCTGGCCAGACAGCGTTGTCGAAGACATCAACCTGCGCGTGCACATGGCGGCCCTGCGCAAAGCGCTTGGCGACGGGCAGAACGGCCAGCGCTACATCGTCACCGTGGCGCAGCGCGGCTACAGTTTTGTCGCACCGATTCTGCTCGACAACATCGAACAAAAGCCTGCGGTCGCCGTTGCAAGACACAACCTGCCGCTGCGGCGTACGCGGATGATCGGCCGCCAGCCGGTGGTCGATCACTTGATTGCGCAACTGCCGCGCCGACGCTGCATCACCCTGATCGGCCCTGGCGGCATCGGCAAGACCACCGTCGCCCTGCGCGTCGCCGAACAATTGCTCGGCCAGTATCGCGACGGCATACGCCTGGTGGACTTGGCACCCCTCGCCGATCCCGCGCTGATCGGCTCGCACCTGGCGACACTGCTTGATCTGTCCGCGCCGGAAGGTGATGCGCAAGCGTGTCTTGTCGATGGCCTGCGTGATCGGCAAATGCTGCTGGTAATCGACAACTGCGAGCACTTGATCGATGCAGTCGCCGCGCTCAGCGAGCAGATTCTGCGGGGGGCGCCAAAGGTGCATATCCTCGCGACCAGCCGCGAGAGCCTACGCGCTGAGGGCGAATTCGTGCAGCGTCTGGAATCGCTCGAATGCCCGTCCTTGTTGACCCCGATGGATCCGGCCCAGGCGCTGGGCTTTGCTGCGCTGCAACTGTTTGTCGAGCGCGCGACCGCGGCGCGGGAAAGCTTTCAACTGAGTCGCGCCGAGCTACCGCAGGCGATCGAAATCTGCCAGCGTCTGGACGGCATCCCGCTGGCGCTGGAACTGGCCGCCGCGCAGGTCAGCGAATTGGGCATGGACGGATTGCTCAAGCAATTGCGCGAGGGGTTGCCGCCACTATCGGCCGGACACCACAGCAGCGCCGAGCGCCACCTGACCCTGCGCGCAACGATGGACTGGAGCTTCAACCTGCTCAACGCCTGCGAGCAAACCTGTCTGCGGCGACTGGGAATTTTCCGCGGCAGCTTCACCCTCGCCTCGGCGGCAGCGGTGGTCATCGGCCAACAGATCGACCCCGGCGCGGTGTTCACCGCTGTCACGCAACTTGTGGCGAAATCCCTGCTGAGCGTCGAAGTGGGTGACGAAGATGTTTTCTACCGCTTGCTCGACACCACGCGCCACTACGCACTGGAAAAACTCGAACAGGCCAACGAGCTCAGCGCAACCCGCCAACGCCACGCCGAGCGCTGCCTGACACTGATGCAGCAGGCGCAGGCGGATTGGGACAATACTCCAACTGTATTGTGGATGGAGCGCTATGCCAGGGGGCTGGAGGATTTGCGCGCGGCGCTCGACTGGAGCCTCGACGGCCCGGGACCGGATGAGCTGGGCGTGCAACTGGCAGCCGCGTCGGCACCGTTGTGGCAGGAGCTGTCGTTGCTGCGCGATTACAGCCGCTACGTGCGCCGGGCATTGAGTCTGCTGGAGGCTTCGCCAGCAGGCTCGCTCCTGCCGCCCTGCCCTCGCCTGCAAATCGCCTTGAAACTGGCGCTCGGCAGCGCCAGCTATCACACCTGGGGCGGCACGCCACAAACCATCCAGGCCTTCATCGACGCCTGCCGCTTAGCCGAAGAACACGGTGACGTGGCCGGGCAACTGCGTGCGATATCGGGGCATATGGCGGTCAATCTGAGTTGCGGGCATTACCGCATGGCGCTGGCGCAGAGTGAGCAATTTGATCGCATCGGCGTGCACGACGAGCCATTGCTGTCGCTGAGCACGCATCGCTTGCGCGTGCTGGCGTTGCATTATGCCGGCGACCAACCGCAGGCCCGCGTACATGCCGAGCAGGTGCTGCAACGCATGGCTCACAGCGGCCATCTCAATCGCTTCACCCATGGTTTCGGCGTGCAATACGACCAGAGTGTCGCCTCGCTGACGGTGTTGGCCCGAGTGCTGTGGCTGCAGGGTCTGCCCGAGCAAGCCTGGCGCGCCGCACGGCAGGCGCTGGACATCGCCGTGCAGATCAATCATGGCACTTCGATCTGCTACACCTTGGCGCTGGCCAGTTGTCTGATCGCCCATTACAACGGCGACGCCGCCAACGCCCGCGCGCTCGTGCAATTGTTGCTGGAGCAGTCGGAGAAGCATTCGGTGCTGCTGTTCAATAATTGGGGGCGGCAGTATGCGCAGGTGATCGATCCGGATAATGCCGCGCCCGTGTCAACGCAGAGCAGCGGTTTGATCAGGGAAGTGATGGTTACGCTGGATGAGCGCTTTGTCGATGATGCACTGGTGGAGCGCGCGCGCACCGGGGACGCGGGTTGGAGTGCAGCGGAGATATTGCGGGCACGGGCGGCGGTATTAGTGAAGGGTTCAGAGTGGCCCCTTCGCGAGCAGGCTCGCTCCCACAAGGGGTCGGTGTCGGGCGCAGATTCCGAGTTGTGCGCTGTTTCCTGTGGGAGCGAGCCTGCTCGCGAATCGGCCCTCTCAGACACCGCGGAAACCCAGCAAGCCGAACAAATCCTGCAACAAGCCCTGAATATCGCCAGAGACCAAGGCGCCCTGGCTTGGGAGCTGCGCAGCGCCACGGATCTCGCTCAACTGTGGCAGCGCCAGTCCCGCCATCGCCAAGCACTGGACCTGCTCACCCCGATCTACCAGCGCTTCACCGAAGGCTACGCCACCCCCGACTTGCGCAAGGTCCGCCTGCTACTCGACAGCCTGCGCGAGCAGTGCCTGGCCTGACGCATTGCGCGTGCGGCTGAGATAGCGCGCATGACGCTGTTGCAGTTCGAGCCTGTCGTCGCTGCGCTCAAAGCGATCACGAGCATAGCGGCGCACGGTGTTGAGCATCCAATAGCGCGCCGTTGCCCGGTTGGGTTCTTGAATGAGCAATGACTTGCGCGCCAACCCTTCGATAATTGCGCTCAACCTGGATCCCGCCAGATCCACGCTGCTGATCACGCTAAGTGCAGCTTCCAGAGTAAAGCCCGTGCTAAACACCGACAGACGCAGCAGCACCCGCTGTTCCATTTCCGTCAGATACTGGAAGCTCCAATCGATCGCAGCAGCCATCGACTGGTGGCGCGGTTCAGCGGTGCGCCGGCCTTGGCCAAGCAACTGCAAACCGTTTTCAACCTGTGCCTGTAAGCCAACCAGGCCCAGCGCGTCGATCTGCGCAGCGGCGAGCTCGATCGCCAGCGGCAGACCGTCCAGTTGGCGGCAGATTTCGCGCACACCTGGCAAATCCTGTTGACGCAAACTGAAGCCCTGTTGCCGCGCTCGCGCGCGATTGACGAACAACTGCACCGCCGGATAGCCCATGGCTTCCTCGACGGAGTTCAATGCCGAGCGCTTGGGAATCGCCAACAGCGGCACGTAATGGACGGTCTCGTGCGCGATGTTTAAGGCTTCACGGCCGGTGACCAGAATCGACAGGCGAAGCGCGGCATGCAACAGGGTCTCTACCAGAACCGCGCAACTGTCGCGCTGGTGATCGCAGTTATCCAGGATCAACAGGGCGTGCCGGCCGGTCAGTGTGAAAAAGTCTGTGTTCAGGGTGTGCAACAGGTGGTCGAGCAAGAGCTTGTCATCTTCGAGCCTGGCAAGGTCGACCCACCAGGCGCCATCACGAAAGTATTGCAGCAGCAACTCCGCCACGCGCAGTGCCACAGTGGTTTTGCCAACACCCGGCGCACCGGTAATGGTCATCAAGCGGCACACCGGCATTTGTCGAACCAGACCACCGATCAAGGCGTCGCGCCCACTGACTGGCGTCAATCGTGCCGGAAGATTGTGCAGGGGCGTGAGCGCGGCAGCGGGCATGGTCAGCGCATCACTGGTGCCCTGCTCCACCGGGGCGACAAAGCTGTAGCCGCACTGCGCCACGTGAATGATGAAACGCTGCCCGTTTATGCCGTCACCCAGTGCGCGGCGCAACGCTGCGATGTGCACCCGCAGGTTGATCTCTTCGACGACCGAGGTCGGCCATACCCGAGCAATCAACTGCTCTTTGCTGACCACCTCACCCGCGTGTTCGAGCAGCACCTGCAGAATGTCCATGGCGCGCCCGCCCATGCGCAGCGGCTGTTCTCCTTCGAGAACCAAGCGTTGGCGCACATGGAAAGCGTACGGGCCAAAACGCAGCACCGAACCTTGGCTTGTGTCGTTGTGATTATTCATGCCAAACATCTTGGCACTGTTGCGTGACGATACAACCGCC
>NZ_RAZO01000012.1:0-2223 GCF_004307535.1 Pseudomonas sp. Sample_9 | reverse complement strand
CGCGGGTGATGGGCGTTTCTTGCGGTGAGACGGCCGCCATCAACGGGCTGAACTGCGCTTGCCCACCCTGACGCTTCATGACCACCAACAACACCTTGGCGACGTCCTGGGCGATTTTCTTGCCGTGATCCCTGGCCACCACCGCCAGCGCCAGATCGATGCCAGCGGTTACGCCACCGGAAGTGATGAGATTGCGATCCTCAACGTAGATCTGGTCGGTGGTCACCGTGGTTTTCGGGAAAGCCTTGATCAGGCGCTCGGTGTAGTTCCAGTGCGTGGTGACGCGATAACCATCAAGGAGGCAGGCATGGCCGAGGATGAATGCGCCGGTACAAATCGAACCGTAACGCTCCGCCCGCGGCACGGCTTTCTTCAGCCAGCCAAACAGCTCGGGAAATCTCTGGTTATAGGCGCCGGGGCCGCCGGGCACCAATAACAGGTCATAGCGCTCGGCCGCCTCGTCGATGTGCAGGTCAGCCTGGACCTGTACACCATTGGAAGCCCTCAGCAAGCCGCGCTCCGTGCCTAGAGTCGTCAGTTGGTAGTGCAAATCGGGTTTCAGATAACGGTTGGCGACTGAAAACACTTCCAGCGGCCCGGCCATGTCGAGCATCAGAAAGTCAGGGAACAGCACCATTGCCACGGTTTTCATGGGAGGCATCACACATGTTCAAGGATCAATACGCACGCTACAGCCGGGGCATTATGGCCAACTGAATCGTGATGGGCGTAACCGAATGCGTGAACCATAACGCAAAACTGTCAACCTGAGCCGGACAGTCTTTCAATTTCCACCTACTTATTGGCTTGTCGGGTAACCAGTAACCTTCTCCTCACTCGGACGAATTCACGTCCCGCCAGGAGATTTCATCATGCTGACTCTTCGCAAAGCCTCCGATCGCGGCCTCGCCAATCACGGCTGGTTGAAGTCGTTTCACACCTTCTCTTTCGCCAGCTACCGCAACCCGCGTGAACAGGGTTTTTCCGACCTGCTGGTGATCAACGATGACCGCGTCGCCGCCGGCAAAGGTTTTGGCCAGCACCCGCACCGCGACATGGAGATCTTTTCCTATGTGCTCGAAGGCGCGCTGGAACACAAGGACACCCTCGGCACTGGCTCGGTGATCCGCCCCGGTGATGTGCAATTGATGAGCGCCGGCAGCGGCGTGGCGCATAGCGAGTTCAACCACTCGGCCACCAAGCCCGTGCACTTTCTGCAAATCTGGATCGTGCCGGACGTCAGCGGCGCCAAACCGCGCTATCAACAGGAGCATTTCAGCGCGCAGAAAAAACGCGGTCGCCTGCAACTGATCATCTCGCCGGATGGCAGTAAAGGTTCTCTGAAAGTCCGCCAGGACGCGCGGGTCTATGCAGGATTATTCGACGGCAAGGAAAGTGCCACGCTGCAATTGCCGGCCAATCGTTACGCCTACGTGCACGTCGCGCGTGGCAGTGTCGAACTCAACGGCCAAGCCCTGCAGGAAGGCGACGGCGTGCGGGTTCGTGAAGAACAGCTGCTCACTTTGAGCAACGGTATCGATGCCGAAGTGTTGGTGTTCGATTTGCGCCCTCAGGAGTTGCCGGAAATGCCATGATCTGGCGCGATGCAGAACGGCCTTCCGATGAAGGCCGTTTTTTATTGTGGCGGCACTGTTGAGGGTTGTACGACCGGTTTGGGTGACGATACCTCTTTGCCAATCTGAATCGCTGCCAGCGTAGTTTGTATGGTGGTCAACACCGCCGCCTGATTGGCGAAATGTGCGCCAACCAGCAAGGAAGCCACGCCGAGAAAATGCACAGTGGTGGCCGCCCAGTAATTGGCCTTTACCGTTGATGCCTGCCTGATCGCTTCCCGCGATTCGTCGGCAATTTTCTGCACGCCCATCCACATCACGTCATAACGCTTGTCCCGTTCCTGTAGTGCCTTGTCCCGTTCAAGATAGACCTTGTCCCGCTCTGCCTGAGCAGCCAGGAACCCGCGAATGTCGGCGCGCATTTCTGCCACGCGGCCGTCCATCCTCGTCTCGATGGTCTCTATCCTGGCATCGAATTCTTCGCGACTTATGCTGCTCATGTTTTGCCTGTCCCGCCCTGCATTCGATCTGTCCGTGACCGCATATTGATTCACTTCCCTGATTTTCAATTCGGCACCTTTCCATGGCTACGCGGCCTTCCCTGGCTCTTCCTTTCGATGCGTAACTGAGGTTCGCATCGAGCTGCAGT
>NZ_RAZO01000454.1:0-9486 GCF_004307535.1 Pseudomonas sp. Sample_9 | reverse complement strand
GCTCCTGTTTTTTTGGTCTGGAGCAAGCGTAGTCAACCAAGCAAGTGCTTGGTTGGAATTTTCAAACAAATAATTTCATGGGTTGGCAGAAATCAATGTGGGAGCGAGCCTGCTCGCGAATGCAGTATGTCAGCCCCAAAAAGGGTGAATGACACGCCGCCTTCGCGAGCAGGCTCGCTCCCACAGGGATATGGCGTTAAGGGTGCTTGAGGCTATTGAGCTTCATCGAGCCAATCAGCAGCTCGCTGTGCTCAAGCTCGGCCAGCCCCGCTGTACTTACCCGCTCCGGCGGATGCCCGGCGCCGTGCTGCAGATAGCTGAGCAGGTTGCCCACCAACGGGTTGTGGCTGACCAGCAGCACATTGCTCACCGACACCAATTGCTCGGCGACCTTGTCCGGATCGCTCTCCGGCGTCAGCCACTCGACCGTACGGATTTCCGGCTCGAAACCCAATGCCTCGCGGACAATCTGCGCGGTCTGCTGCGCCCGCACATAAGGGCTGGCGTAGATCGCCGTCAGCGGCTGGCCCATCAAATGCGCCGCGCTGCGCAGGACTTCGTTACGACCATGCTCGGTCAGCTCGCGCTCGGAATCGATTTTCGAACCGTGAGGCACCGCCTCACCATGACGCAATACCCACAGTTTCATAGTTTGGGCTCCTCATCGCGCACCGGGTGCGCGGCCGGGGCGACGGTGTGCGGCGCTTCTCCTTCCGGGGTGCGCGGCGCCGGCCAGTCGGCGAACGGCCAGGGCTTCTGGTCACTGTGGAACGTGCCGAAGCGGCCGATCTGCGCGAGGAACTGGCTGAGGCTGTCGCCAAAATTCATCAGGCTGGCGCTCGGTGCGCCGTAGATCAGGCGGTAGATCAGTTGCACCAATACCACCGCGCCGAGGATGAACTGCGCGACTTGCCAGACCAGCAGATAAACGATCATCCACAACACCCGCAGGAGGATGGATTCGTACTGGGTTTCGCTTTTCGGATCGTTCATGGCTTGCTTCCTGTCCGTGTAACAGCTGAATCAGTTGAAACCGCTGGTGGAAATAAAGTCGACGTCGGTTTTCGGCTCGGCACGCATCAGTAGACCGATCACCTGCTCCAGCGTGCGTCCTTCGAACAGGATCGCGTGCAGCCCGGCGACCAGCGGCATGTACACGCCGACTTCCTGGGACTTGGCCTTGAGCACCTTGAGGGTGTTGACCCCTTCGGCGACCTCGCCGAGACGCGACACCGCTTCGTCGAGGCTCAAGCCCTGACCGAGGGCGAAGCCGACCTGGTAGTTGCGGCTCTTGGGTGACGAACAGGTGACGATCAGATCGCCAACCCCGGCCAGACCAAGGAAGGTCATCGGGTTGGCGCCCTGATTCACCGCAAAGCGGGTCATCTCGGCCAAGGCGCGAGTGATCAGCATGCTCTTGGTGTTCTCGCCCATCTCCAGCGCCACCGCCATGCCGGCGATGATCGCGTAAACGTTTTTCAACGCCCCGCCCAGCTCGACACCGAAACGGTCGGCGCTGGCGTAGACGCGGAAGGTGCGCCCGTGCAGGGCGGCTTGCACCGCTTTGCACAGTTCTTCGTCTTCACTGGCGACCACCGTGGCGGTCAGTGCGTGCTCGGCGATTTCCCGTGCCAGGTTCGGACCGGACAACACGCCGATGCGCGCCTGCGGGGCGATCTCTTCGAGAATCTGGCTCATCAGCTTGAAGGTCTGCGCTTCGATGCCTTTGGTCAGGCTGACCAGCATCTTGCCGCTCAAGCGCTCGGCGTGGGCGGCGAGTACCGTGCGCAAGGCGCTGGATGGCAGCGCGACAAAGCACAGATCGCAGGCATCGAGAGTGGCTTGCAGGTCGGTGACAGCGGTCACTCCCGGCAGAATCTTGATGCCTTTGAGGTAACGCGGGTTTTCGCGGTTGACCCGGATGGCCTCGGCCTGCTCGGGGTCACGCATCCACTGAAGGACTTGATGGCCGTTCTCGGCCAGCAGATTGGCCACGGCGGTACCAAAACTTCCGCCTCCCAGGACCGCAATCGGGCGCTGTTCAGTCATATGCAATCCGTTAATCCATACCAGTGGCGATGCCGGGCATTATACGGCGCGACCCGGTCGCGGCCAGCCCCAGCAACAATTACCGACATTTGTAGGAAGAAGACCAATAAAACCTAGGAAAATGCCTGCAACGTCACTGGAAAAGTCGCCGCCCTCGGTTAACATGCGCGCCAATTCTTCTCTCTGCAGGCTGTGTCGTGTTTTCTGGCCCTCCTCCCCCGCGCTCGCCGCTGCTACTGGCGCTGCTGTTCAGCCCGCTGGTGCTGGCGGACGACCTGTTCGTCGACAGCCAGACGTTGCCGCAGGTACTCACAGCCACGCGGCTGAAACAGACGCCAGCGGAAGTGCCCGGGAGCATGACCGTTCTCGACAGCGAATTGATCAGCGCCAGCGGTGCCCGCGACATCAGCGAGCTATTGCGACTGGTGCCGGGGATGATGGTTGGCAGCATCAACGGCAATCAGCCGGCGGTGAATTACCACGGCACCAACGCCAGCGAAGCACGGCGCATGCAGGTGTTGATCGATGGCCGCTCGGTGTATCGCGCAGGCCTGGCGACGGTGGACTGGAGTGATATCCCGGTAGCGATGGAAGACATCGAGCGGATCGAGGTGTTTCGTGGCCCGAACACCGTCAGCTACGGCGCCAACGCGTTGATGGCAGTGATCAACATCATCACTCGCCACCCGGCCGACAGCCACGGCACGCGTTTGAAGATCACTCGCGGCCAGCGTGGCATCAACGACTTTTATGCCAGCCAGGGCACCGGTTGGGATGGCGGCGATCTGCGCCTGTCGCTGTCCGGCCAGGAAGACGACGGTTTCGACAGCGACCGCAACGGCGCCGATTATCGCGACAGTCGGCGCTTGAATCGTCTGAGCCTGGCGGTCAGCCACGACCTCAATGAAGGGCAAAGCCTCGACTGGCAGCTCAACGCCAAGGACGGCAGCAATCAGCGACCTTATACCTACCGCCCGGTGTTCTCGGGGATTACCGACGCCGGGAACAATTCCGACGTGGTGGCCAAGGATTACGCCGGTTCGGTGCGCTGGAACCTCGATATCAATCCCGAACATAGCCTTTATGTGCAAGGTTCGGCGCAGCACTGGGATCGCCAGCAAGTCTGGCGCGCCTGCGATGCCGAGGTGTCGTTCAGCCCTGAACTGACGCAGCTGTGGCAGCTCAACCCGAATTACACCGAACGGCTGGCGCGCAACATCACCCAGTTCACCGGCCCCGGCGCGGCGCCCGGCACGCCGCAGGAAATGGCGCTGGCCAATCAAGTGCTCGAGCAATGGCGCAATGGCGCCAGCCAGACCTTGTGCGGCGATATCGACCAGAGCGCCCGCGAATCGCGCTACGACCTCGAGCTGCAGGACACCCTCAGCCTGTCCGACAGCCTGCGACTGGTCAGCGGCCTGAATTACCGCTACGACCGTGCCGATTCCGAGACCTATTTCAACGGCACCCTCGACGACACCACCTGGCGCGCCTTCGGCCAACTGGAATGGCGCGCGACCGAGCACTGGCTGGTGCAGGGCGGCGCGATGTTCGAAGACACGCAACTGATCGGCAGCTCGCTGACCCCGCGCTTCGCGGTCAACTACCTGATCAACCCGCGTCACGGCCTGCGCGCGGTGTACTCCGAGGCGATCCGTTCGCCGGACATGTTCGAGAACAACGTCAATTGGAGCTATCAGGTCAGCAACCTGCGACCCTCGGCCTACGGCCAGTCGTCGGCGCGCTATTTCGTCAAGACCCGTGGCCCCGGCGATCTCGATCAGGAGCACATGCGTTCTCGCGAATTGGGCTACAACGGTTATTTCGCCGAACTCGGTCTGGCCGTGGACGTGAAGCTGTTCTACGACGAAATCACCGGCATGATCAGCGAGCCGCTGCGCAACAACCAATACATCGCCAGCAATGCCAACAGCTCGCGCTTTCGTGGCACCGAAACGCAACTCGACTGGCACCTCAGCAGCGCCGACCGCTTGCGTTTGACCTACGCCTTCGTCGACGCCGAGGCGAGCAATCCGCTGGACCAACAGTTGACCTCGCGCAACAGTGGTTCCGCCGGTTGGCTGCGCAATTGGGGGCATGGCTGGAACAGCGCCCTCTTTTATTACGGCGACAACGCGCTCAACGGCTATCGCTTCGAACGCGTCGACACGCACATCGCCAAACGCATCGCCATTGGCAAAGCTCAGCTGCAATTGGCCGGCGTGCTGCAACAGCGTCTCGACCATCAGCCGAACACCTTCGTCGACAATAATTACGACGAACGCCGGGTGATGTATTTCAGTGCCGAGCTGGAGTTCTAGGATGCGCACCGGCCCGTCACGGAAGACGCCCACCCTGGGCCACTGGCTGGCCGGGCTCTGCCTGTTCATGACCGCGTGGCTGCACGGCGTCGCGGTGCAAGCGGCGGATATTCTGTTGACCGGCGCCGAGGAAAGCCCCGGCGTGCAGGCCTTCGTGCAAGCGCTGAGTGAACTGCGCCCGACCGACAATGTGCGGTTCCAGCCGCTGGCCAGTTTGCCGGCTCCGGGCAAACTGCCGGCCAGTCTGCGCTTGATCCTGCTCGATCTGCCCAGCCTCGACTGGCGTCTGCAAGACTCACAAGGCCCGTCGACGCTGGTGTTGCGCATCAGCCGCTTGCAGGCGCGCCAGCGTTTCGCCGATGCCCAACCGGCGCGCCTGAGCCTGCTCTGGAGCGACCCGCCGCTGAGCCGGCAACTGCAACTGATCCGGCGGATCTTGCCGCAGGCGCGGCGGGTCGGCGTG
The DNA here is from genome assembly GCF_004307535.1 of Pseudomonas sp. Sample_9. Taxonomy (NCBI): domain Bacteria; kingdom Pseudomonadati; phylum Pseudomonadota; class Gammaproteobacteria; order Pseudomonadales; family Pseudomonadaceae; genus Pseudomonas; species Pseudomonas sp. Sample_9. The sequence goes on along the minus strand of NZ_RAZO01000454.1, from coordinate 4,653 downwards.
CTGTTCGATGAGCACGGCGAATTCCTCATTGACGAATTGCGCGCGGCTGCGCGGCCGCTGAACCTGGAGATTGTCAGCCAGCGCTGGGACAACATCCACGACAGCCGTCCGCTGCAAGCGGTGCTGAAAAGCAGCGACGTCTTGCTCGGCCTCGATGACCCCGATCTGTACAACTCGCAAACGGCGAAAAACCTCCTGCTCAGCAGCTACTCGCGTCAGGTTGCGCTGATCGGCCCCAACATTGCATTCGTTCGCGCTGGCAGCCTCGCCAGTACCTACAGCGACCAGAGCGACTGGCTGGCGATTCTCGACCATTTGCTCGATCAGCCCACCAGCGCATGGCCGCGAACGCTTTACCCCGCTCGTTTCAAAGTCTCAAGTAATGCGCAGGTGGCTCGTTCCTTAGGCATCGAACCGCTGAATGAAGCATCTGTCGCCAGTGCCTTGGCCGAAGGAGAGCGCCGCCCATGAGTTTTCGTCGCCGTTGGGACATCAACACCCGCACGCAGCTGATCAGCCTCGGGCCGGCGCTGTTGCTGACGTTGCTGTTGATCAGCTTCTTTACCTTCGTGCGCATCCAGGATTTGCGCCAGGAGCTGAACCACACTGGCCAGTTGATTGCCAACCAACTGGCGCCTGCCACGGAATACGGGGTGATCTCCGGCAACAACGAAGTGCTGGAAAGCCTGCTCAAGGCGACACTGGCCACGCCCAACGTGCGCTTTCTCGAAGTGCAGGACAGCGCCAACCGGATTCTGGTGTATGTCGAACAACCGGCTGATAGCCACAGCCGCCCGCATCAGGTCGAAGTGTTCCAGGCACCGGTGCGTTTGCAGCGGATCGCCTTGCACAACGACTTCTTCCAGGACGGCAAGGTCAGCAACAGCGCCGCCGGCGAGGATTATCTGGGGCGAGTGATCGTCGGCCTGTCCAGCGATGCTTTCAGTCAGCGCCAGCAGGAAATCCTGTTCAAGGCCGGGATTCTCGCGCTGTTCGCCCTGCTCTTCACCTTCGTCGTCGCCCGTCGTCTGGCCGGCAGTCTGTCCCAGCCGATCCGTGACATTGGCGATGCGGTCAAGGCGATTCAGGAAGGCGATTACAAAACCCCGCTGCCGATTGTCGACGACACCGAACTGGGCGCGCTGTCGCAGCACATCAATAACCTTGCTCAGGCGCTGGAACAGGCCAGCCGCGAGCAGCAGCAGGCGATGGCGCAGTTGATCCAGACCCGCGAAGAGGCGGAAAAGGCCAACAACGCCAAATCGGATTTTCTTGCGATGATGAGCCATGAACTGCGCACGCCCATGAACGGCGTACTGGGCATGTTGCAGTTGCTTGAAACCACCGAGATGACCGAGGAGCAGGTCGAATACGCCGCGCTCGCTTCGGAGTCGACCGAGCATTTGCTCAAGGTCATCAACGACATTCTCGACTTCTCGCGGATCGAACGTTCGGAGCTGGAGCTTGAGCACATCCCGTTCAACCTCGCCGAGCTGATCGGCGCCTGCGCGCAATCGTTCCAGCACAGCGCCGTGCAGCGCGGCCTGGCACTGAATCTGCGCATTCCCGACGACATGCGCGGCTTGCAGGTGCAGGGCGATCCGACGCGGATCCGGCAGATTCTGGTCAATCTGGTCGGCAATGCCTTGAAGTTCACCGAGCAGGGCCGGGTCAGCATCGAGGCGCAATGGCAGTCGCTGGACCATGACCTGCTGTGGTTCACCTGCTCGGTGCGTGACAGCGGCATCGGTATTTCTTCTGAGAGTCTGGAGCTGATGTTCAACGCCTTCCAGCAGGCCGACAGTTCGATCTCCCGTCGTTACGGTGGCACCGGCCTTGGTCTGCCGATCGCGCGGACTTTGGCCGAACGTATGGGCGGCACCTTGCGCGCGCAGAGTGAGGAAGGACGCGGTTCGGTATTCACTCTGGAAATTCCATTGGCGCTATATAAGCAGGCAATGCCAGCGCTGGCCGCGCCGCGCACCCTGAACGGCAGTGGTCAGGGCGAGGGACGCCATGTGTTGCTGGTCGAAGACAATCCGGTCAACCAGACCGTGATCGAGGCAATGCTGCGCAGCCTGGGCTTCGCGGTCAGCGTGGCGACCGATGGCGCACAAGCGGTGCGCAGTGCCGAGGGCGGCGAATTCGAAGTGATTCTGATGGATTGCCGATTGCCGATCATCGACGGCTACGAGGCCACGCGACAGATACGCGACCTGCCCGGACGCCGCGATGTGCCGATCATCGCGCTGACCGCCAACGCCTTGCAGGGCGATCGCGAAACCTGTCTGGCAGCGGGGATGAACGATTACCTGGCCAAGCCGTTCAAACGCAATGACCTGCAGCAGATTTTGCAGCGCTGGGTGTCGTAGTGTGGGCCTTTCGACCATCTGCGACTGGCGTGAAAAGCGAAAGTGCGGCAGTCTTAGGCACCCGAACGAGCCCCAAAAGGGGCTTGATTAAAAATTTCAGTGCACAAGTGTACATTCATGTCCTTGGTGCTGTGACTTTCACCACAACGCAATAGTCTATGAGTAGGCTGCCGGTTCGAGGCATGAACGCCTTGAACGGTCGGGAAGATCTGCCCCACCTGCCGCATGGGATTATTGAGGAGCTCGCATGACCAAACAAAACGCCTTTACTCGGGAAGACCTGCTGCGCTGCAGTCGCGGTGAGCTGTTCGGCCCAGGTAACGCGCAACTGCCCGCCCCGAACATGCTGATGGTGGATCGCATCACCCATATCAGCGAAGAAGGCGGCAAGTACGGCAAAGGTGAATTGGTCGCCGAGCTGGATATCAACCCTGACCTGTGGTTCTTCGCCTGCCATTTCGAAGGCGATCCGGTAATGCCGGGCTGCCTGGGTCTGGATGCCATGTGGCAACTGGTCGGTTTCTTCCTGGGCTGGCAAGGCCTGCCGGGCCGCGGCCGTGCGCTGGGTTCGGGCGAAGTGAAATTCTTCGGTCAGGTGCTGCCGACCGCGAAGAAAGTCACCTATAACATTCATATCAAACGCGTCCTCAAGGGCAAGCTGAACATGGCCATCGCCGATGGTTCGGTCAGTGTCGACGGACGCGAAATCTACACCGCCGAAGGCCTGCGCGTCGGCGTGTTCACCTCCACTGACAACTTCTAAGGGTTATTCGCATGCGCCGCGTCGTTATCACTGGTCTGGGCATCGTTTCGTGCCTGGGCAATGACAAAGAGACCGTCTCCGCTAACCTGCGTGCAAGCCGCCCTGGCATCCGGTTCAACCCGGAATATGCTGAAATGGGTCTGCGTAGCCAGGTTTCCGGCTCCATCGACCTCAACCTTGAAGAGCTGATCGATCGCAAGATCTATCGCTTCGTCGGCCATGCAGCGGCTTACGCCTACCTGGCCATGAAAGATGCCATCACTGACTCCGGCCTGACCGAAGAGCAAGTGTCCAATCCGCGTACCGGCCTGATCGCTGGTTCCGGTGGTGCTTCCACGCTGAACCAGATGGAAGCGCTGGACATCCTGCGCGAGAAAGGCGTGAAGCGCGTTGGCCCGTACCGCGTAACGCGGACCATGAGCAGCACCGTTTCCGCTTGCCTGGCCACGCCGTTCAAGATCAAGGGCCTGAACTACTCCATCGCTTCTGCCTGCGCCACCAGTGCTCACTGCATCGGTACCGCCATGGAACAGATCCAGATGGGCAAGCACGACATCGTCTTCGCCGGTGGCGGTGAAGAAGAGCACTGGAGCCAGTCGTTCCTGTTCGACGCGATGGGCGCCCTGTCCAGCAAGCGCAACGACACCCCGGAACAAGCTTCCCGCGCCTACGACAAGGACCGCGACGGTTTCGTCATCGCTGGCGGCGGCGGCATGGTTGTCGTCGAAGAGCTGGAACACGCTCTGGCCCGTGGCGCGAAGATCTACGCCGAGATCGTTGGCTACGGCGCAACGTCCGATGGCTACGACATGGTTGCCCCGAGCGGCGAAGGCGCGATCCGCTGCATGCAGCAGGCGCTGTCCACCGTCGACACCCCGATCGACTACCTGAACACCCACGGCACTTCGACTCCGGTCGGCGACGTCGCGGAAATGAAAGGTGTGCGTGAAGTGTTCGGCGACAAGGCTCCAGCGATCAGCTCGACCAAGAGCCTGTCCGGTCACTCCCTGGGCGCCGCCGGCGTGCACGAAGCGATCTACTGCATGCTGATGATGGAAGGCAACTTCATCGCCGGCTCCGCCAACATCGACGAGCTCGACCCGGAAGTGGCCGATCTGCCGGTGCTGACCAAGACCCGCGAGAACGCCACTATCAACACCGTGATGAGCAACAGCTTCGGCTTCGGCGGCACCAACGCCACGCTGGTACTGAAGCGCTGGGAAGGCAAGTAATTCCCCACCGCTGAGCCGCACATGAAAACGCCCCGACTGGTTCGGGGCGTTTTTTTTGGCCTGCAGAAAACCTCATGACTCAACACAAATCCCCTGTGTAGGAGCTGCCGAAGGCTGCGATCTTTTGACTTTGACTTTAAAGGGCAAGATCAAAAGATCGCAGCCTTCGGCAGCTCCTACACAAGGGTTCGCATGGGTCTGGAGATGAAACTTCTGTCATGAAACTTACCACCCTGCGACCGAATGTCGCGGTTTACGCGGCCTCCAGCACTGTTGCGAAATCCGC
>NZ_RAZO01000197.1:0-1135 GCF_004307535.1 Pseudomonas sp. Sample_9 | reverse complement strand
CTGCGAATTCGCATCAATCATAATAAACGTCCAGGGTGTCTATGGTGTGTTCGCGCCCGACCACGCCAAAGCTGCCGGTGACTTCGATGTCACGCATGACGGGCGGGTATACGTCGATTACGTCGCCTTCGTAGACGGACACGGCGATATTCAAATTGCCTTGAGTTTCCAGGCTGATCGCCAGACCGGTCAGGTGCCGGGTGACGGGCTTGGCGTCGTCAATCAGGCGCTCTAGCTCCTGATACATTTCTTCGGTGATGCCGGTATCGAGCACGCCAACCTTCAGCGCGAAGGTGCCCGGCACGCCCTCGGGCACCGTGTTGAACCACTCGACAATCTCGATCAGATAGCCCAGCGGCTCGACCACCCGGCGCAACGCACCGGTGGTGCCTTTGTGCTTGTGGATGTAGTAAGACGACTTAATGGCCGCGCGTTTGGTCGCCTCAGTCCACCGGTAATCCCAGCGATCCACCGACCACGCCCATGCCAAGTGCGGCAGCAGATGCACCGGACAGGTATCAGCGTTGTAGAGGTCACGCAGTGGGACAATCGTCTTTTCGAAGAACGCGGCCTCCATGGCCCGTTCCAGTTGCGTGCTGTTGAGCGGCAAAAGACTTTTCATATCAGCTCGCCAGCCTCACGTTGTACCGCGTACAGAACGCCGCTTGCGCCTTGGTCGGGGCCAAATCCTGCCATCCGACCAACTCAACCCGGGCAACGCCTGCAACGTGCAACTGGGCGTCAACAGCGGAGCGGGCGACCTCGACGCCCAGCCGCTTGCGTGGATTGATCCAGGCTGCCAAGCGGCTTTTGGCCTCGGCCAGACTGGCATCCGCTTCCGGGCCGGCGCTGGCCATGTGCAAAATGGCATCAATCTCGTAACGGATCACCTGCGCGCTCTGCACAGTCACCCGATCACCAACCGGGCGCACGTCGTCGTCATTCAGAGCAGCGGCTACTGTGGCCAGCAGCTCGGGCGGCGCTTCGCCTTCCCCGTCCAGACCCAACACCGTGACCGTGACGTAACAGGGCGCCGGGCTTTCAGCCGTGGCATCTGCCACTAGCCCAGAGGCGTTACGCGCATGCAGGATGTAGCTGTTACGCGGGCCGGCCGTGGTCAAGCCCTCATAGGCCA
>NZ_RAZO01000194.1:0-1136 GCF_004307535.1 Pseudomonas sp. Sample_9 | reverse complement strand
CACGTCAGCTTCATCGACCGCGTCGGCATCACCCAGGAAGTCCTGGCTATCCTCGGTGGGCGCAATCTCAATCTGGATGCGGTGGAGATGATCCCGCCGAACGTCTACATCGACGCGCCGACCCTCAGCCCGCAAGTGCTCGAAGAACTCAAAGACGCGCTGTTTCGCGTGCTCGGCGTGGAAGCGGTGACCGTGGTCGATATCCTGCCCGGCCAGCGTCGGCATCTGCAGCTAGATGCCTTGCTCGCAGCGATGACCGACCCGGTGCTGGCCCTCGACAGCGCCGGCAAGGTGCTGCTGGCCAACCCGGCGCTGATTGCCCTGTACGGTCGCGAACCGGCCGGCGAAAGTGTCTCGGCGTTGTTCAACGATCCCGGTCTGCTCGACACCCTGCTGGAAAACGGCTTTCGCCTGCCGCTGCGCGAGATCACCGTCAACGGCCAAACCCTGCTGCTCGACGCCACGCCGATCACCGACGCCGGCGCCCTGCTGACCCTGTATCAACCGAACCGCATCGGCGAACAACTCTCGGCACTGCATCACGATCACGCCGAAGGCTTCGACGCGTTGCTCGGCGAGTCTCCGGCGATTCGCACACTCAAGGCCCGCGCGCAACGCGTCGCCGCCCTTGATGCACCGTTGCTGATTCAAGGCGAAACCGGTACCGGCAAAGAATTGGTGGCCCGTGCCTGTCACGCGATCAGTGCGCGGCACAGTGCTCCTTTTCTGGCGTTGAACTGCGCAGCGCTGCCGGAAAACCTCGCCGAAAGCGAACTGTTCGGCTACGCCCCCGGCGCCTTCACCGGTGCGGCGCGTGGCGGTAAACCGGGGCTGATGGAACTGGCCAACCAGGGCACGGTGTTTCTCGATGAAATCGGCGAGATGTCGCCGTACTTGCAGGCCAAACTCCTGCGTTTTCTCAACGACGGCAGCTTCCGCCGTGTGGGCGGCGATCGCGAAGTGAAGGTCAACGTGCGCATCCTCAGCGCGACCCACCGCGACCTGGAAAAAATGGTCAGCGAAGGGCTGTTCCGCGAAGACCTGTTCTATCGCCTCAACGTGCTCAACGTCGAAGTGCCGCCGCTGCGTGAACGCGGTCAGGACATCCTGCTGCTGGCGCGCTACTTCATGCAGCA
>NZ_RAZO01000182.1:5665-10011 GCF_004307535.1 Pseudomonas sp. Sample_9 | reverse complement strand
GAGCTGGCTTGCCAGCGATAGCGCCCCCACATCCAACCAATATCTGCCGAATACAGTCAGTTTCATTGTGGGAGCGAGCCTGCTCGCGAAGAGGCTGGTGCATTCAACAGATGCATTGAATCATCAGAGGCTTTCGCGAGCAGCCTCGCTCCCACTTCAAATCGGCTGAGCCTCAGCCCCGTGGCAAGCGGACAATGGCAGTCAGCCCGCCACCCGGCGTTTCTTCCAGATTCAACCGCCCACCCAGCCGCTGCGCGGCCTCGCGGGCGATGGTCATGCCCAGTCCTACGCCGCCGGAGTTGCGGTTACGCGAGCCTTCCAGTCGGTAGAACGGTTCAAACACGGCTTCACGCTGGTCCTCAGCAATCCCCGGTCCGTGATCAATCACCCGAATCAGCAATTCCTCACGCTGTTCCAGCAGTTCAATCCGTGCCTGTCCGGCGTAGCGCAGGGCGTTGTCCAGCAGGTTGTTGATGCACGAGCGCAGCGCCATCGGTTGTACTGGCAAAGGCGCGCAGTGGCCGCTGACCTGTACATCGGCGCCCTGGTCCTGGGCGTTCTCGCACAGCGATTCGACCAGCGCCTGCACGTCCAGCAACTGCAAGGCTTCGCTGGTGCGTTGTTCGTGCAGATAGGTGAGGGTGGCGTCGAGCATGCCGATCATGTCGTCCAGATCCTGGCGCATCTGGCTTTGCAGCTTGTCGTCGCTGATGTTTTCCAGGCGCAGTTTCAGCCGTGACAGTGGCGTGCGCAGGTCGTGGGAGACGGCGCCGAGCATGCGCGCGCGTTGCTGGACCTGTTCGCGGATGCGCCGTTGCATGAGGTTGAAGGTGTGCGCCGCTTGCCGGGCTTCGCGCGGGCCGGATTCGTCGAGGGGGTCGCTGTCGAGGTCTTCGCTCAGGCGCTCGGCGGCGTCGCTCAGGCGCTGGATCGGCCGGCTGAGCAGCTTGGCGCCGTACCAGGCGGCAATCATCAGGGTGATGAACTGAAAGGTCAGCGGCACCATCGGGCCACCGAACCAGGGGCGTGCTTGCCTCGCTGGGTAAGCAGCGGCGTGCATGGGCGGTTGGCCGTCGATGTTCGTTGAGAACTCTGGCGGTGGTGGGGGCGGAGGAGGGCCGTAGAGCCTGAACCAGGCGAAAGCCAGCAGGTGCGCCAGTACAATCGCCAGAAACAGCACTCCAAACAAGCGACCGAACAGAGTGTCGAAGCGCGCCTTCATCAACCGATGTCCCGCGCGTCGAACAGGTAACCCTCGCCGCGCACTGTCTTGATCAACTGCGGGGCTTTCGGGTCGTCACCGAGTTTCTGTCGCAGGCGCGAGACCAGCAGGTCGATGCTGCGGTCGAAAGCCTCGATCGAGCGACCGCGAGCGGCGTCGAGCAGTTGTTCGCGGCTGAGCACGCGGCGCGGGCGTTCGATGAAGACCCAGAGCAGGCGGAATTCGGCGTTGGACAAGGGCACTACCAGGCCATTGTCGGCGACCACTTGGCGCAGGACGCTGTTCAGGCGCCAGTTGTCGAAGCGAATGTTGGCGCGCTGTTCGCTGCGGTCGTCGCGCACGCGACGCAGGATGGTCTGGATACGGGCGACCAGTTCGCGTGGTTCGAACGGTTTGGCCATGTAATCGTCGGCGCCCAGTTCCAGGCCGATGATGCGGTCGGTGGGTTCGCAGCGGGCGGTGAGCATCAGGATCGGGATGTCCGATTCGGCGCGCAGCCAGCGGCACAGCGACAGGCCGTCTTCGCCGGGGAGCATCAGGTCGAGGACGATGACGTCGAAATGTTCACCCTGCAGCGCCTGGCGCATTGCCGCGCCGTCGGTGACGCCGCTGGCGTGGATGTTGAAGCGGGCGAGGTAATCGATCATCAGCTCGCGGATCGGCACGTCATCGTCGACGATCAGCGCGCGGATGCTCCAGCGCTTGTCGTCTTTGCTTTCGTCCGTCACGGTTGTCGGGGTGTTGTGCATGGGGCTGTTCGCTGCCAGTGGTGGTTTCAGCATAGGCGTCCGGCCGGGAGGCGGGAAGTGCTGTTGTAAGGACGTGTTGCGCCGGGCGAGGCTAACCCGGGTGCGTGTTGTCGGCGTGTCGGCTGTGTATCGGAGTCGACACAATGGCCGCGGCGGCTAAGCTGATCACGTTCGGCGCGACGATTTACCGATCATCGGGTGCCGCGCCGCCGCCGGTTCCGCTACAATGCGCGCCGTTTTCGACCAGCCTGAGAGCCCATCCATGTCCGCCTGCCAGACTCCTATCATCGTCGCCCTGGATTTCCCCACCCGTGACGCCGCACTGAAGCTGGCCGACCAGTTGGACCCGAAGCTGTGCCGGGTCAAAGTGGGCAAGGAACTGTTCACCAGTTGCGCGGCGGAAATCGTCGGCACCCTGCGTGACAAGGGTTTCGAAGTGTTCCTGGACCTTAAATTCCACGACATTCCCAACACCACCGCAATGGCCGTGAAAGCCGCTGCCGAGATGGGCGTGTGGATGGTCAACGTGCACTGCTCCGGTGGCCTGCGCATGATGGCGGCCTGCCGCGAAGAGCTGGACAAGCGCAGTGGTCCACAACCGTTGTTGATTGGTGTGACCGTGCTGACCAGCATGGAGCGCGAGGATCTGGCCGGTATCGGTCTGGATATCGAGCCGCAGGAACAAGTGCTGCGTCTGGCGGCACTTGCCGAGAAGGCCGGGATGGACGGTCTGGTGTGTTCGGCGCTGGAGGCATCGGCGCTGAAAGCCGCGCACCCGTCGCTGCAACTGGTGACCCCGGGGATTCGCCCGGCGGGCAGCGCGCAAGACGATCAACGGCGCATTCTGACCCCGCGTCAGGCACTGGATGCCGGTTCCGATTACCTGGTAATCGGCCGTCCGATCAGCCAGGCGGCAGATCCGGCGCAGGCGTTGGCCGCAGTCGTAGCCGAAATTTCCTAAAGCTTATTGAAGATCCAACTGTGGGAGCGAGCCTGCTCGCGAAGAGGGAGTGTCAGTCGGCATCATTACCGACTGATCCACCGCTTTCGCGAGCAGGCTCGCTCCCACATTGGTTTCAGGCTGGCCTTAAACCTTCAACACCAACTTGCCAAAGTTCTCGCCGTTGAACAGTTTCATCAGCGTCTCCGGGAACGTCTCAAGTCCTTCAACCACATCTTCCTTGCTCTTGAGCTGCCCGTTGGCCATCCAGCCGGCCATCTCCTGCGCGGCGCTGGCAAATTGCGCGGCGTAGTCCATCACCACAAAACCTTCCATGCGCGCGCGATTGACCAGCAGTGACAGGTAATTGGCCGGGCCTTTGACCGCTTCTTTATTGTTGTACTGGCTGATGGCGCCGCAGATCACCACCCGCGCTTTCATGTTCAAGCGGCTCAGCACCGCGTCGAGAATGTCGCCACCGACGTTATCGAAGTACACGTCCACGCCTTTCGGACATTCGCGCTTCAGTCCGGCCACGACGTCTTCGGCCTTGTAATCGATGGCGCCGTCGAAGCCCAGTTCGTCGATGAGGAATTTGCACTTGTCGGCCCCGCCGGCGATGCCAACGACGCGGCAGCCTTTGATCTTGGCGATCTGCCCGACCACGCTGCCCACCGCACCGGCCGCGCCGGACAGCACCACGGTGTCACCGGCCTTCGGTGCGCCCACGTCGAGCAGGGCGAAGTAGGCGGTCATGCCGGTCATGCCCAGCGCAGACAGATAGCGTGGCAATGGCGCAAGTTTCGGGTCGACCTTGTAGAAGCCGCGCGGCTCGCCGAGGAAGTAATCCTGCACACCGAGCGCGCCGTTGACGTAATCGCCGACGGCGAAGCCGGGATTGTTCGAAGCGATGACTTTTCCCACGCCCAGTGCGCGCATGACTTCACCGATCCCGACCGGCGGGATGTAGGACTTGCCTTCGTTCATCCAGCCGCGCATGGCCGGGTCGAGGGACAAGTATTCGTTTTTCACCAGAATCTGTCCTGCCTGTGGCTCGCCGACCGGTACTTCCTGGTAAGTGAAGGTCTCGCGGGTTGCGGCGCCCACCGGGCGTTTGGCGAGCAGGAACTGGCGATTGGTCTGGTTGGTCATGACAGGCACTCGAACGGAATGAAGCCTTGTTGATAGCCCTTCGGCGGCGATGTCGCAAGGTTGGCCGATGCGGCGAATGCAGGTCGATCCAGTGCAGTGATGGTTACGGCGCGGGTTTTATCACTGCGGCGCATGCGCCGGTAAACAGCGATTGCATAGTGCTGACGCGCGTTCGCTGCGCTTGGCTATGCTGCGACGCCAACATCCCCCAGTTTTTGCGTTCGAGGACATACCCATGAGCATGACGTTTTCCGGTCAGGTGGTTGTAATCACGGGAGCCGCC
>NZ_RAZO01000182.1:0-5565 GCF_004307535.1 Pseudomonas sp. Sample_9 | reverse complement strand
CGCTGGACGAGTTCGACGCGATCATGGGCGTCAACGTCAAAGGCGTCTGGCTGTGCATGAAGTATCAGTTGCCGCTGTTGTTGGCGCAGGGCGGTGGCGCGATCGTCAACACGGCGTCGGTAGCCGGGCTGGGCGCAGCGCCGAAAATGAGCATCTATGCGGCGTCGAAACATGCGGTGATCGGCCTGACCAAGTCGGCGGCGATCGAATACGCGAAGAAGAAAATCCGTGTCAACGCAGTGTGCCCGGCAGTGATCGATACGGACATGTTCCGCCGTGCCTACGAAGCCGATCCGAAGAAGGGCGAATTCGCCAACGCCATGCACCCGGTCGGGCGCATCGGCAAGGTCGAGGAAATCGCCAGCGCGGTGCTGTATCTGTGCAGCGATGGCGCGGCGTTCACCACCGGGCACTCGCTGGCGGTGGACGGCGGCGTGACGGCGTTCTGAATGTTGTCGTTATACAAAGAGCCCGCCTGCGTGCGGGCTTTTTTGCGTCTCGCGTCCTGGGATGTGAATACAGTTAAACAATGTGTATCAAACCGTTAGAACTGCCGCATTTGGCGGCGTTGTCGCACAGCCTCGGCGGCGCGGCTGTGATTTACTGCTGCCAGCAAAACTGACAGGAGTTTGCGAGCTCATGGAACTGAGAATTGACCGACAGGCAATGGTGCCGGTCGTGCAGCAGATTGTCGATGGAATGACTGACTGGATCGTGCAAAGCGGTATCCCGCCGGCCACCCGGTTGCCCTCCGTACGGCAAATCGCCCGGGGTAATCTGCTCAGCCAGTCGTGCGTCGTCGAAGCCTGCGAGCGCCTGGTTTCGCAAGGTGTGTTGACTGCGCGTCAGGGCGCCGGATTCATCGTCGCGGCCGCGCCGTCGTTGCGCGAAGCGGACTCGGAACTGGCAACGTTCGAGGGTCGCCAGGCATGGTGTGATGAGGTGAACGCCTCAACGAATCGCTTGATATTGGGCCAGGGAAGCCTGCCGCCGAGCTGGCGCGAGCCCGACGACCTCAGCTACGCGCTGCGCGAGGTGGCACGCACCGACATGGCGAGTCTGTTCAATTACAGCTCGCCGCTGGGGCTGCCAGCGTTGCGCGAGCAGATTGCCAAGCGCCTCAAACTGCTGAATATCGACGCCTGCAGTACCCGGGTGATGAGCACCAGCGGTGCCAGTCATGCGCTGGATCTGATCGTGCGTACCCTGTTCAAGGCCGGCGATTGCGTGGTGGTGGAAACGCCCGGATATGCACCGTTGTTTGACCTGCTGCGTCTGCACGGCGTACGCATGCTCGAAGTTCGTCGCACGCCGAGCGGGCCGGACACCGAAATGCTCGAGTCGGTGCTGCGTCAGTTTCGTCCCGCTGCCTTGTTCATCGGCAGTCATCACCACAATCCCACCGGCAGTTGCCTGACGCCCGCCGTTGCCCAGCGCATCGTGCAGTTGAGCAAGATCTACGACCTGCGCGTGATCGAAGATGACGTCTATGCTGATCTGCACACCGGCAACGGTACGCGGCTGGCAGCGCTGGATCATGAGGGAAGGGTCGCTTATGTGGGCAGCTTCTCCAAGACACTGAGCAGTTCGTTGCGGGTCGGTTTTGTCCTGGCGGACAGCGAGCTGCTGACGCGGCTGGCTGAGGTCAAGATGATCAGCGGCCTGGGCTGTTCGAGGCTGGCCGAAGCGGTGCTGGCCAGGCTGATGGCGACCGGCGCCTATCGCAAACTGGTGCAGCGCCAGCGCCAGCGCTTGAATGCCGATCGCGCGGCGGCCTTGCAGGCTCTGGAAGATGCCGAGTGGGAAGTGTTCGGCAAGCCGGTTGGCGGGCTGTTTATCTGGGCGCGGGCACGCTTGCGCGACCAAGCGTCGGTGCGCAGGCAGGCCCAGCGTTGCGGGCTGGAGTTATCAGCAGCGGACGCCTTCAGTCCCAGCGGTGAGTGCGGTGACTGGCAGCGCATCAATGTGGCCTGTGCCTGCGACCCTCGGGCTCGGCAGTTTTTTCGCAATACTTGCGCGGATCGACCTCAAGCATTCTGAAAACGACGCGGGCGTAGCTTTTTGCCATTATTCCGACGCCAGAGTCTTGTGCTGGTTCGAGCCCGTTGCGAATCTTCGTTCACAGACTTTGGCAGGGGACTACGCGCAATGATTTCGGCCGTGCAAGGACGTTTTGCCAACCTCGGTATGGCGAAAAAACTGGGTATCGGATTTGTGCTCGTCTTGTTGCTGACTGCGTTGGTGGCGGCGATCGGCGTCTGGTCGCTGCAAACCATCAGTCTGCGTTTCGACGGCTTGAAGCAGATGTCCGCGCTCAACAGTGGCCTGCTCAAGGTGCGCCTGCTCGAGCAGGAGTACGCGCTGCGCGGCAACCCGAAAACCGCCGACGCCTTGCGCGAGGGCGTCGATGGGCTGATTGTTCTTGCCGGTGAGCTCAAGGCACATTCACCGGCCAATGTGCCGGTGATGAGCGATGTCGAGCAAGCCCTGGGCGCGTATCGCAAGGCCTTCGATGAATTCGTCTCGCTGAGCCAGGCCAAGGACCTCGCGCTGGAAATGGCCAGTTGGTCGGTGTCCAGCGTGGCCAATAACCTCGACGTGTTGCAGAGCGGGCTGGCCGATGATGGCGCCTATACGCTGAAAGACACCGAGGGCAAGGACGGCGCGCAGTTCATCGAACAGGCGAATCAGGTCAGTCAGGTCTCGCGACTGATGCTGCAGGCGATGAACGAAGCGCGGGTGCGGCTGGACCAAAGCCGCAAGGGCGATTCCGACAATGCCGGGCAAGGCAACATCGAGCAGGCCGCGCAAGCGCAGGAGCAGGCCGAGGCGTTGAAAAGCACGGTCAAGGACGAGGGCTATCTGACGGTGCTCAACGAAGTGTCGGGGCATATCGCCGGATTCAACGAGAAACTGGCGGAGTACACCGGTTTGCTGGCGCAAGAGAAAACGGTTTATGACCAACTGCATCAGCGCGCGGCGCAGGTGGTGGACCGGGTCAATCAGGCCTATGTCGCCGAAGATGCTTCGATGCAGGCAGAGCTGAAAAAGAATACGGTGTTGATCATTGGCTCTTCGGCGCTGGCCTTGTTGGTCGGATTGCTCGCTGCATGGGTGATCACGCGTCTGATTGTGGCACCGTTGCGCAGTGTGATTCGTGTGGCGCAGCAGATTGCTGCGGGTGATCTGACGGCGAAGGTCGAGGTAACGCGCCGCGATGAAATGGGTCAGCTGATGTTGGCGATGCAGCAGATGGCTGCCGGCCTCGGCACGATTGTCAGCGGCTTGCAGGCCGGTATCGAGCGCTTGGCCGGTTCCGCGCAATCGCTGTCGGCGGTGACCGAGCAGACCAATCTGGAGGTCAACAGCCAGAAGGAGGAAACCGAGCAGGTCGCCACGGCCATGAACCAGATGACCGCCACCGTGCATGACGTAGCGCGCAATGCCGAAGAGGCGGCTCTGGCGGCGCAGACGGCGGATGACAAGGTCGAGAGCGGCCAGCAGGTGGTGCGCCAAAGCATGGCGCGGATCGAGCAGTTGGCGGATTCGGCGACTTCGGCCAGTTCCAGCATCGAGAGCCTCAGCGCCGAGATTCAGAATATCGGCACGGTGCTGGAGGTGATCAAGAGCGTGGCCGAGCAGACCAATCTGTTGGCGCTGAACGCGGCGATCGAAGCGGCGCGGGCCGGCGAGCAGGGCAGGGGGTTTGCCGTGGTGGCCGATGAGGTGCGTGCGCTGGCGCGGCGTACGCAACAGTCAACCGAGGAGATCGAACGCTTGGTGAGTGCCTTGCGGGCGGCGGCGCAGTCGTCGGTGCAGCAGATCCGCAGCAGTGGTGAACTGGTGAAGCTGGCGGTCAGTGATGCGTTGCAGACCGAAAGTGCGCTGGGGAGTATTGCGGCGGCGGTGTCGATGATTCAGCAGATGAATCAGCAGATCGCTGCGGCGGCGGAGGAGCAGAGTTCGGTGGCGGAGGAGATCAATCGCAGTGTTACGCAGATTCGTGCGAGCGCGGATCACTCTTCCGTGGCGATGCGCGGGAATGCGGCTTCGAGTGTTGAGCTGGCGCAGTTGGGCGGGGAGTTGCGCTCGATGGTTGGGCATTTTCGGCTTTGATTCTTGGCGGCCTTTGGGCCGGCCAGGCTCTCGGCTTCGCCGCGTGGGGATGGCCCGGGTTTGCTTTTGCTGTTCTGTGGGAGCTGACTTGCCAGCGAAGGCGGCCTGACAGCCGACCGATTTTTACCTGAGAACACTGCTTCCCAATGTGGGAGTGAGCCTGCTCGCGAAAGCGGTCTTCAATTCACATTCTCTTCCAAGTCGCCCACAAAAAAGCCACCAATAACGGTGGCTTTTCTCCCCAGCATTCGCGACTCAGTCGTAAATCACTTTCTTCTTCCAGTCGGCATCCGCTTCGGCATCTTTCAAGCCGGCGGTCAGTTGGTTTTCTTCACCTTCCACCGGGGCGATCTTGTCCATGACCTGGGCGTTGGCTCGGGCGAGGAGTTTTTCCAGATATTGCAGTTGCTCGGCATACATCTGCGGATCCTGCTGTTTGCGCAGATATTGCACGCCGCGTTCGAAGGCGAGTCGGGCCTGGCCGGGTTGGTTTTGTTGCAGGGACTGTTGGCCGAGGTTGTTGAAGAATTCGATGTGCAGCAGCACGAGGATATGGCGCACTTCGCGAATCCATTGTTTGGCTTCGTTCGGAGGCAGGAAACCGTCGTGGGCGGCGCGGGTGATCTGGCCGTGCAGGGCTTCGAGGAGGAAGCGCACGTCTTTGGCCTTGGCTTCGGTCAGGATCGGCGCGGGCGGGTTGTTCACCGGGATCGATTCGCCCTGGGCAACGAGGGCGCTGAGTTCGGTGATGCGGGCCTTGGTGGTTGCGCTGGTCTTTTCCAGATTGAGCAGGCGCTGGCAGACGTTGAGTTCCAGGCGGGTCAGCAGCAGTTTCAGCGCCGGGGTCATGAACTGGCCAGGGAAGGTTTCGGTCAGTTCGCCGCATCGGCGCAGGCGGTCGTTGAGTTCGACTTTGGTGCGGGCCTTCTCCAGTTTGTTGTTTTCCACCACATGGTTCATGTAGCCAATGGCGATCAGAATTGCGATCCCGGCTACGACTAGCAGGGTGATCATGAGTGGTGTCACCGGTAAGACCTCTTTATAGGGTTCGCATGCGAGTGTAGTGGCTGGGCATTTACGCGCCTAGCGCCGCTCGACGGGTTTGATCGGCTGCTGCAATCTGTATCGGCCGCCGGCTGTATAGATGAATGCTGGCGCTTGATGTGCAGATTGCCATCACTGTGCGGTGACTATAACGTCTTGGCGAGTGGCGGAATATAGGCGTCAGGTTTCGGACGACGGAAAAGCCCTACGCGGCCCGTAATCCAGGTCGAAGTCATTGATTTAAATAAATTTATATCAGGGGGTTGACGACCCCTCAATCCATCCATAGAATGCGCGCCACTTGCAGCGTAAAGCACACAGCGAAACGCGGCAGGGAGTGAATGTTGTAGTGTGTCCCCTTCGTCTAGTGGCCTAGGACACCGCCCTTTCACGGCGGTAACAGGG
>NZ_RAZO01000476.1:0-1138 GCF_004307535.1 Pseudomonas sp. Sample_9 | reverse complement strand
AGGAGTTCGAACACTCCATCTCCGACCTTGAGTACAACTGGTATCTGCATACCGTGTAAGCGTTGTAACGTCCAAAGGAACGCCGTTGGCTTCGCGCCCACGGCGTTTTTTTATGGCCGCCTGCGGCGGTTCGCTGGCAAGCCAGCTCCCACAAGGGCGGGGTATTGATTCTGTGGCGAGGGGATTTATCCCCGTTCGGCTGCGAAGCAGTCGTAAAACCTGATGACCAGATTTTGCTGATACACCGCATTGGCTGGATTTGGGGTCGCTTCGCTACCCAACGGGGATAAATCCCCTCGCCACAGTCTGCCACTCAGGAATGTCGAACACCGGGCGCTCCGCGTACAATGCGCGCTGCCCCGCAGGAGACTTCCATGACGCGTCCCGCCACCGTTCGCAAACCCCGTGCCCGCAGTCAGGCGCGGATCGATTCGATACTCGATGCCGCGCGCACGCTGCTGGCGGCCGAGGGCGTGGCCAGTCTGTCGATCTACAGCGTCGCCGAGCGCGCGCAGATTCCGCCCTCCTCCGTGTATCACTTCTTCGCCAGCGTACCGGCGCTGCTCGAAGCGCTGACCGCCGATGTCCACGCAGCCTTCCGCGCCTGCCTGCAAGCGCCGATCGATCACGACGCGTTACGCGACTGGCGTGATCTGTCGCGACTGGTCGAACAGCGCATGCTCGAGATCTACGACCAGGATGCGGCCGCGCGGCAATTGATTCTGGCGCAACACGGCCTGACCGAAGTGACCCAGGCTGACCGCCAGCACGATCTGGAACTGGGCGACCTGATGCACAAGTTGTTCGACCAGCATTTCGAATTGCCGAGGCTGCCGGACGATGTCGATGTGTTTGCCCTGGCGATGGAGCTGGGCGACCGGGTTTATGCCCGTTCGGTGCAGCAGCACGGGCAGATCACCCCGCGCATGGCCGAGGAAGGGATGCGCGTATTTGATGCCTATATCGGGTTGTACCTTCCGCCATATTTACCCAAAAGAAATCTCTAGCGCATGCACCGGCCCTTTCGCGAGCAGGCTCGCTCCCACATTTGAAATGCGTTCCCCTGTGGGAGCGAGCCTGCTCGCGAAAGCCGCGCCGCCGAATCCGCGACAGGCACAAAAAACCCCGCAGGGCTCAC
>NZ_RAZO01000106.1:0-10057 GCF_004307535.1 Pseudomonas sp. Sample_9 | reverse complement strand
TTTCGGCGCAGGCGAGGATGCACACCAGATTGATCGGCAGTTTCAGCTCAAGCACGGCGCGCAGCGTACCGAAAACAGAAGCAGCGCCGCCCATGTCGTATTTCATCTCGTCCATGCCGGCGCCCGGCTTCAGGCTGATGCCGCCGGTATCGAAGGTGATGCCCTTGCCGACCAGTGCGAACGGCTTCTCGGATTTTTTGCCACCGCTGTATTGCATGACGATCAGGCGCGGCGGCTGGGCGCTGCCCTGGCCCACGGCGTAGAACGAGCCCATGCCGAGGGATTTGATCTTCTTCTCGTCGAGTACTTCGACTTTCAGATCCTTGAACTCTTTGCCCAGGTTCTTGGCCTGTTCGCCCATGAAGGTCGGGTGGCAGATGTTCGGTGGCAGGTTGCCCAGATCGCGGGTGAAGGCCATGCCGTTGGCGATAGCAGTGGCGTGATTCACGGCGCGCTGCACTTCGGCTTGCGCAGCCTTGATGGTCAGCAGAGTAATTTTCTTCAGGGCGCGCGGTTCGGCTTTCTGGCTCTTGAACTGGTCGAAGGTGTAGCCGCCGTCGACCAGGGTTTCTGCCAGCAGACGGGTTTTGCCGTAGCTGTCGCGACCTTTGACGATGACTTCATCCAGCGCCAGCACGGCATCGCCGCCGCCCAGGCCTTTGAGGGTGTTGAGGATGCCGGCAACGATTTTGCGGAACGGACGGTCGCCCAGTTCTTCGTCCTTGCCCACGCCGACCAGCAACACGCGCTCGGCTTTCAGGTTCGGCAGGCTGTGCAGTAGCAGGCTCTGACCGACCTTGCCGGCCAGGTCGCCACGCTTGAGCACGGCGCTGATTGCGCCGCCGCTCGACTCGTCGACCAGTCTGGCGGCGACGCCGAGTTTGCGGCCTTCGCCGACGGCAACCACCAGGGTGGCGGTTTTCAACGTTTCTGGGCTAACGCTTTTTACAACCAGTTCCATGTCCGGATCCCTGAATGAATGGTCAACACGCAGGCGTTCGACGTTGTCCGCAGTCGCCTGCTTATAGATAGAAGAGGCGCAGGCCAAAGCCTGCGACAAGGGCCGCAGTTTGAACCTCGCTCCCCGCGCCTGACAACCCTCAGCAAAGGATTACAGCGATGGATGAGTGTGCGCAGTGACAGGCGCACCCAATCACAGGATAATGCCGCATCTTTTTTCGACCGCTCTGCATGGCGGGCCGGTCGATGTGTTTGCTTGTTTGGCCGCCTTAGCCTGACAACCCTGGAGTGTCTGGTTTGATCGTCTTCCGTTATCTGTCCCGCGAAGTCCTGTTGACCCTCAGCGCCGTAAGTGCCGTGCTGCTGGTCATCATCATGAGCGGTCGCTTCATCAAATACCTGGCGCAGGCTGCGGCCGGTCAGCTCGATCCGGGCTCGCTGTTCCTGATCATGGGCTTTCGTCTGCCGGGTTTCCTGCAACTGATTCTGCCGCTGGGCCTGTTCCTCGGGATCCTGCTGGCCTACGGTCGGCTGTACCTCGAAAGCGAAATGACCGTGCTCTCGGCCACCGGCATGAGCCAGCAGAAGCTGTTTCGCATGACCCTGTTTCCGGCAACGCTGGTGGCACTGGTGGTGGCGTGGCTGAGCCTCGGCCTGGCTCCGCAGGGCGCCAACCAGTTCCAGCTGCTGCTGAACAAGCAGGACGCGCTGACCGAGTTCGATACCCTCGAACCGGGCCGCTTCCAGGCCTTGCGTGACGGTACTCGGGTGACTTACACCGAAACCCTGAGCGACGACCGCGTCAATCTCGGCAGTGTGTTCATCTCGCAGAAGAACCTCGGCGCCGATAAAAAGGACCGCGGGATTTCCGTGCTGGTGGCCGAGTCGGGCCGTCAGGAAATCCGCCCCGACGGCAATCGCTACCTGATCCTCGACAACGGTTTTCGCTATGACGGCAGCCCGGGGCAGGCCGATTACCGCGCCATTCATTACGAAACCTACGGTGTGCTGCTGCCCAAGCCGGATGTGAGCGAAGAAGTCACCGATCGTGACGCAATGCCGACCTCGTCCCTGTGGGGCAGTGATGACATCCGTTCGAAAACCGAACTGCAATGGCGCATGTCCCTGCCACTGCTGGTGTTCATCGTGACCCTGATGGCGGTGCCGCTGTCGCGGGTGAATCCGCGTCAGGGGCGTTTCCTCAAGCTGCTGCCGGCGATTCTTCTTTATATGGCTTACCTGACCATCCTGATTGCCGCTCGCGGCGCCCTTGAAAAAGGCAAGATCCCGCCGGCCCTTGGCCTGTGGTGGGTGCACGCGATCTTCCTGGTGATCGGCCTCGGCCTGCTTTATTGGGAGCCGCTGCGCCTGAAGCTGGCCAGCCGTCGCAGCGCCGCGCTGGAGGTGGCCCGTGGTTAAACTCGACCGCTACATCGGCAGCAGCGTATTCATGGCGATCATCGCCGTGCTGGCGATCATCCTCGGCCTGGCAACGCTTTTCGCCTTCATTGATGAAATGGGCGACGTCAGCGACACCTATACACTGGTCGATGTCCTCAGTTTCGTATTGCTGACCGCACCGCGCCGGCTCTATGAAATGCTGCCGATGGCGGCATTGATCGGCTGCCTGATCGGTCTCGGCAGTCTGGCCAGCAGCAGTGAGCTGACAGTCATGCGCGCTGCTGGCGTGTCGATCGGCCGTATCGTCTGGGCGGTCATGAAGCCGATGCTGGTGCTGATGCTCGCCGGCGTGCTGATCGGCGAATACGTCGCGCCGGCCACCGAAAGCATGGCCCAGGCCAATCGCTCGCTGGCCCAGGGCAGCGGCGACGCGCAAAGCGCCAAGCACGGTATGTGGCACCGTCAGGGTGAGGAATTCATCCACATCAACGCGGTGCAACCGAACGGTCTGTTGTACGGCGTGACGCGCTATCACTTCGACAAGGAGCGCCATCTGCTCAGCTCCAGCTTCGCCAAAAAGGCCGAGTTCGACGGCAGCAAGTGGCAGCTCACCGACGTCGCCACCACGCTGTTCCACGAGCGCAGCACTGAGATCGTCAATGCCCCGAGCGAGGAGTGGGATGTGGCGTTGAGCCCGCAACTGCTCAGCACCGTGGTCATGGCGCCGGAATCGCTGTCGATCAGCGGTCTGTGGGGCTACATCCACTATCTGGCCGAGCAGGGCCTGAGCAATGGCCGTTACTGGCTGGCATTTTGGGTCAAGGTGTTGCAGCCGCTGGTGACCGCTGCGCTGGTGCTGATGGCGATCTCGTTCATCTTCGGCCCGCTGCGTTCGGTGACCCTCGGCCAGCGTGTTTTCACCGGCGTGCTGGTGGGCTTCACCTTCCGCATCGTCCAGGATCTGCTGGGGCCATCGAGTCTGGTGTTCGGTTTCTCGCCGCTGTTTGCGGTGCTGGTGCCGGCCGGCGTGTGTGCGCTGGCAGGCGTCTGGCTGCTCAGGCGCGCGGGCTGATGAACAAGCTTTCATTGAGCGCTTGAACCCTGAAAACGCCTCGGTCGCCAGACCGGGGCGTTTTTGCATGCGATCCGGGTGACAGGCGAACGTGACGCTTGCGCCGTGTATCAGGTACAATTCCCGGCTATTTTTCGGCGGGCCAAGCCTGCAGCCTTTTTGAGTGTTGATCCGTGAGTGATTTGAGTCATATCCGCAATTTCTCCATCATCGCCCACATTGACCATGGCAAGTCGACGCTGGCTGACCGTTTCATCCAGATGTGCGGCGGCCTGGCCGAGCGTGAAATGGAAGCCCAGGTACTGGATTCCATGGATCTTGAGCGTGAACGCGGGATCACCATCAAGGCCCACAGCGTTACCCTCTATTACAAAGCCAAAGATGGCATCACCTACCAGCTGAACTTCATTGACACCCCGGGCCACGTCGACTTCACCTACGAAGTCAGCCGTTCCCTGGCCGCGTGCGAAGGTGCCTTGCTGGTGGTCGATGCGGGGCAGGGCGTCGAAGCCCAGTCCGTGGCCAACTGCTACACCGCCATCGAGCAGGGCCTGGAGGTCATGCCGGTACTGAACAAGATCGACCTGCCACAGGCCGAGCCGGATCGCGTCAAGGACGAGATCGAGAAGATCATCGGCATTGACGCTACCGACGCCGTCACCTGCAGCGCCAAGACCGGCCTGGGTGTCGACGAAGTGCTCGAGCGTCTGGTGCACACCATCCCTGCGCCGACCGGCAACATCGAAGATCCGCTGCAAGCGTTGATCATCGACTCCTGGTTCGACAACTACCTGGGCGTTGTTTCCCTGGTACGTGTGCGCCACGGCCGTGTGAAGAAGGGCGACAAGATTCTCGTCAAGTCCACCGGCAAGATTCATCTGGTCGACAGCGTCGGCGTGTTCAACCCGAAACACACCGCCACCGTCGATCTGAAGGCCGGCGAAGTGGGCTTCATCATCGCCAGCATCAAGGACATTCACGGTGCGCCGGTCGGTGACACCCTGACCTTGAGCTCGACGCCGGACGTGCCGGTGCTGCCGGGCTTCAAACGCATCCAGCCACAAGTTTACGCCGGTCTGTTCCCGGTCAGCTCCGACGACTTCGAGGATTTCCGCGAAGCGCTGCAGAAGCTGACCCTGAACGACTCGTCGCTGCAGTACACCCCGGAAAGCTCCGACGCCCTGGGCTTCGGCTTCCGTTGCGGCTTCCTCGGCATGCTGCACATGGAAATCATCCAGGAGCGCCTCGAGCGCGAGTACGACCTGGACCTGATCACCACTGCGCCGACGGTAATTTTCGAGCTGGTGCTGAAAACCGGTGAAACGATTTACGTCGACAACCCGTCGAAGCTTCCGGACGTGTCGGCGATCGAGGACATGCGCGAGCCAATCGTGCGCGCCAATATCCTCGTACCGCAGGAACATTTGGGCAACGTCATCACCCTGTGCATCGAGAAACGCGGCGTGCAGGTCGACATGCTGTTCCTCGGCAATCAGGTGCAAGTGACCTACGACCTGCCGATGAACGAAGTGGTCCTGGACTTCTTCGACCGTCTCAAGTCCACCAGCCGCGGCTATGCTTCGCTGGACTACCATTTCGATCGTTACCAATCGGCCAATCTGGTGAAACTGGACGTGCTGATCAACGGCGACAAGGTCGATGCCCTGGCATTGATCGTGCACCGTGACAATTCGCACTTCAAAGGTCGCCAGTTGACCGAGAAGATGAAAGAACTGATTCCTCGTCAGATGTTCGACGTGGCGATCCAGGCCGCCATCGGTGGTCAGATCGTGGCGCGGACAACCGTCAAGGCGCTCAGAAAGAACGTATTGGCCAAATGCTACGGCGGTGACGTCAGTCGTAAGAAGAAACTGCTCGAGAAGCAGAAGGCCGGTAAGAAACGCATGAAACAGGTCGGCAACGTGGAAATTCCACAGGAAGCCTTCCTCGCCGTGCTCAGGTTGGAATAATCAGGTCCTATGTCGCTAAATTTCCCGCTGTTGCTGGTCATCGCCGTGTTCGTCTGCGGCCTGTTGGCGTTGCTTGATCTGCTGTTCCTGGCACCGCGTCGGCGTGCTGCCATTGCCTCTTATCAAGGCAGTGTCAGCCAGCCCGAGCCTGTGGTGGTCGAGAAGCTGAACAAAGAGCCGCTGCTGGTCGAATACGGCAAGTCGTTCTTTCCGGTGCTGTTCATCGTGCTGGTGCTGCGTTCGTTCCTGGTGGAGCCGTTCCAGATTCCGTCCGGCTCGATGAAACCGACCCTGGACGTCGGCGACTTCATTCTGGTGAACAAGTTTTCCTACGGCATCCGGCTGCCGGTGATCGACAAGAAGATCATCGAAGTCGGTGACCCGCAGCGCGGCGATGTGATGGTGTTCCGCTACCCGAGCGACCCGAACGTCAACTACATCAAGCGTGTGGTCGGCCTGCCGGGTGACACGGTGCGTTACACCGCCGACAAGCGTCTGTTCGTCAATGGTGAGTCGATCGCCGAGAAGATGGTCGGCGCCGAAGCGGGTTCGCTGGGCAGCGCGGAGCTCTATCAGGAAAAACTCGGCGCAGCCGAGCACTTGATCCGCAAGGAAATGAGCCGTTACCGCGCCACTCCGGACCGTTCGTGGACAGTGCCTGCCGGGCACTACTTCATGATGGGCGACAACCGCGACAATTCGAACGACAGCCGCTACTGGGATGATCCGAACATTCCCAAGGATCTGCTGGGGATGGTTCCCGACAAGAATATTGTCGGCAAGGCCTTCGCGGTCTGGATGAGCTGGCCAGAGCCGAAACTCAGCCACCTGCCGAATTTCTCGCGGGTTGGCCTGATCAAGTAATCAAACACGGCGCTGTTGACCACAGCGCCGAATGCATTTCTGGAGCCGGCACAATCGGCTTCGCAATCGCCAGGATTTATTTTTTGAACACAGCGTTAATTGTCCCAGGCCTGCGCCGTACCCCGGCGATGGCAGTGGAAACCAGCCACGAACTCAGCGTGGGTAAACCGTGAGCGTTTCTCTAAGCCGTCTCGAGCGCCAGCTCGGTTACACCTTCAAGGACCAGGAGCTGATGCTGCTGGCCCTCACGCACCGCAGTTTTGCCGGGCGCAACAACGAGCGTCTGGAATTCCTCGGTGATGCCATCCTCAACTTCGTCGCTGGCGAGGCGCTGTTCGATCGCTTCCCGCTGGCCCGCGAAGGCCAGTTGTCGCGTTTGCGCGCACGGCTGGTAAAAGGTGAGACGCTGGCCGTACTGGCTCGCGGTTTCGACCTCGGCGATTATCTGCGCCTGGGATCGGGTGAACTGAAGAGCGGTGGTTTCCGCCGTGAATCGATTCTCGCCGATGCCCTCGAAGCTCTGATCGGTGCGATCTACCTCGATGCCGGCATGGACGTCGCCCGCGAGCGCGTGCTGGCGTGGTTGGCCGGCGAGTTCGAAGGGCTGACGCTGGTCGACACCAACAAGGATCCGAAAACCCGCTTGCAGGAACATCTGCAATCGCGCGGTTGCGAACTGCCACGCTACGAAGTGGTGGATATCCAGGGCGAACCGCACTGCCGAACCTTCTTCGTCGAATGCGAAGTGGTCTTACTGAATGAAAAAAGCCGAGGTCAGGGTGTGAGTCGTCGTATTGCCGAACAGGTAGCGGCCGCCGCAGCACTGATTGCCCTGGGCGTGGAGAATGGCAATGACTGATACAAACGCAACTCGCTGTGGCTACGTTGCCATCGTCGGCCGTCCCAACGTCGGCAAGTCGACGCTGCTCAACCACATCCTCGGGCAGAAGCTCGCGATCACTTCGCGCAAGCCGCAGACCACCCGCCACAACATGCTCGGGATCAAGACAGAGGGCGACGTGCAGGCGATCTACGTCGACACCCCGGGCATGCACAAGGGTGGCGAAAAGGCCCTGAACCGTTACATGAACAAAACCGCTTCGGCGGCGTTGAAAGACGTCGACGTGGTGATCTTCGTCGTCGACCGCACCAAGTGGACCGACGAAGACCAGATGGTTCTGGAGCGTGTGCAGTACGTGACCGGCCCGCTGATCGTCGCGCTGAACAAGACCGATCGCATCGAAGACAAAGCCGAGCTGATGCCGCACCTGAGCTGGTTGCAGGAACAGCTGCCGAACGCGCAGATCATCCCGATTTCCGCGCAGCACGGGCACAACCTCGAAGCGCTGGAAAAGGTCATCGCCGACCACCTGCCGGAAAATGATCACTTCTTCCCGGAAGACCAGATCACCGACCGCAGCAGCCGTTTCCTTGCCGCCGAGCTGGTGCGCGAGAAAATCATGCGCCAGATGGGCGCCGAGCTGCCGTACCAGATCACCGTCGAAATCGAAGAATTCAAGCAGCAGGGCAAGACCCTGCACATTCACGCGCTGATTCTTGTCGAGCGTGACGGCCAGAAGAAGATCATCATTGGCGACAAGGGCGAGCGCATCAAACGCATCGGCACCGAGGCGCGCAAGGACATGGAGCTGCTGTTCGACTCCAAGATCATGCTCAACCTGTGGGTCAAGGTGAAGGGCGGCTGGTCCGATGACGAGCGCGCGCTGCGTTCGCTGGGTTATGGCGACCTGTAAGTAGCGATCTCGAAAACACCGCTACTCACTGTGGGAGCGAGCCTGCTCGCGAAGAGGATGTAACATTCAGCATCGATGTTGACTGTCACTCCGCTTTCGCGAGCAGGCTCGCTCCCACAGTGGTTTTGAGTTGCATGTAAAAACCGCGTTTCTTCATCGAGAACTCAATGTCGCAAAACCCGCCTCCTGCCCAACCCGCCTACGTCCTGCATTCGCGCGCCTATCGCGAAACCAGCGCACTGGTCGATTTCCTCACGCCGCAAGGTCGGCTGCGGGCGGTGTTGCGCAGTGCGCGGGGCAAGGCCGGGACACTGGCGCGGCCGTTCGTGGCGCTGGAGGTCGAGTTTCGTGGCAAGGGTGAGTTGAAGAATGTCGGGCGCATGGAGAGCTCCGGCACCTCGGCATGGCTCAACGGCGAGGCGCTGTTCAGCGGTCTCTACCTCAACGAATTGTTGATCCGCCTGTTGCCTGCCGAGGATCCGCATCCTGCAGTATTTGATCATTACGCCGCGACCTTGCTGGCGCTGGCCGAAGGTCGACCGCTGGAGCCTTTGTTGCGCTCCTTCGAATGGCGATTGCTGGATGATCTCGGCTACGGCTTCTCCATGAACACTGATATGCACGGTGAGCCTGTCGCACCTGACGGTCTCTATCGCCTGCAAGTCGATGCCGGTCTCGAAAGGGTGTATCTGCTGCAACCAGGCCTGTTCAACGGTACCGAACTGCTGGCCATGGCCGAAGCCGACTGGTCGGCACCCGGTGCGCTGTCGGCGGCCAAGCGTCTGATGCGCCAGGCCTTGGCGGTGCATTTGGGCGGGCGTCCGCTTGTCAGTCGCGAGCTGTTTCGCAAGCCCTGATATGCTGTGCGCCGAACCTCTCAATTCAGGAGCGCATCCGTGACCAGCAGCAATCGCATTCTTCTCGGCGTGAACATCGACCACGTCGCCACCCTGCGCCAGGCCCGTGGCACGCGCTACCCGGATCCGGTCAAAGCGGCGCTGGACGCAGAAGAGGCGGGCGCTGATGGCATCACCGTGCACCTGCGCGAAGATCGCCGCCACATCCAGGAGCGCGACGTGCTGCTGCTCAAGGATGTGCTGCAAACCCGCATGAATTTCGAAATGGGTGTCACCGAAGAAATGATGGCGTTCGCCGAGCGTATTCGCCCTGCGCACATCTGCCTGGTCCCGGAAACCCGTCAGGAACTGACCACCGAAGGTGGGCTGGATGTGGCGGGGCAGGAAGAACGCATCAGGGCTGCGGTCGAGCGCTTGTCGAAGATCGGCAGCGAAGTGTCGCTGTTCATCGACGCCGACGAGCGCCAGATCGCCGCCTCCAAGCGCGTCGGTGCGCCGGCCATCGAGCTGCACACCGGTCGTTACGCCGATGCCGAAACTCCCACCGAAGTGGCTGAAGAGCTCAAGCGCGTCGCTGATGGCGTGGCGTTTGGACTGGCGCAGGGCCTGATCGTCAATGCCGGGCATGGCCTGCATTACCACAACGTCGAGGCCGTGGCGGCGATCAAGGGCATCAATGAACTGAACATCGGCCATGCGCTGGTGGCGCATGCGTTGTTTGTCGGCTTCAAATCTGCTGTGTCGGAGATGAAAGCGCTGATCCTGGCTGCTGCTCTCAAGGGCTAAGAACAAAAGATCGCAGCCTTCGGCAGCTCCTACAGGTGTACACATAACCCTGTAGGAGCTGCCGAAGGCTGCGATCTTGTGCTTTAAAGAGGGGCGGGCTCTTGCGCCGGTTTCGACTTGTCGATCGCCGGAACATGCAGGTTGCCCTCGGCCACCTGGTCGCCTTCAAGTTGCGGCTGGGTTACCCAGGTCAGGATGTCGTAGTAGCGACGAATGTTCGCCACAAAATGCACCGGCTCGCCACCGCGGGCGTAGCCGTAGCGGGTCTTGCTGTACCACTGTTTCTGAGACAGACGCGGCAGGATCTTTTTCACGTCAAGCCACTTGTCCGGATTCAAGCCTTCCTTCGCCGCCAGTTTGCGCGCGTCATCCAGATGGCCGCTGCCGACGTTG
>NZ_RAZO01000245.1:0-1145 GCF_004307535.1 Pseudomonas sp. Sample_9 | reverse complement strand
CCGATCTTGTCCCCGATCGGCCCGCCGAAGAACGTCCCCGCCGCCACTGCGCCCAAGAACAGGAACAGATGCAATTGCGAGCTGGCCACCGACAGGTCGAACTTCTCGATCAGGTAGAAAGTGAAGTAGCTGGTGAAACTGGCCATGTAGAAATATTTGGAGAACACCAGCAGCCCCAGGACCACCAAGGCACTGGTCACCCTGCCCTTCGATAAGCCGTGCGTCGCGGCTTGGCCGGCCTTGAGCTTGAACAGGTTCAGGTGGTTGGCGTACCAACGGCTGATGCGGTACAGCACGAACAGCGCAAACACTGCGAACAGACCGAACCACGCCACATTGCCCTGGCCGAAGGGAATGATGATCGCCGCCGCCAGCAACGGGCCAAACGCGGAGCCGGCATTGCCGCCAACCTGAAAGGTCGATTGCGCCAGACCAAACCGGCCGCCCGAGGCCAGTCGCGCCACACGCGAGGCTTCCGGGTGAAAGGTCGACGAGCCGATACCAATCAGCGCCGCCGCCAGCAAAATCAGTGGGAAGCTGCCGACCACCGACATCATCAGAATACCGATCAACGTACACACCGTGCCCGCCGGCAACAGCCACGGTTTGGGGTGGCGATCAGTGTGATAACCGACCCACGGCTGCAACAGCGACGCGGTCAACTGGAAGGTCAAGGTGATCAGGCCGACCTGGGTGAAGGTCAGGCCATAGTTGGCTTTGAGCATCGGGTAGATCGACGGCAGAACCGACTGGATCAGGTCGTTGATCAGATGCGCCAGCGCCACCGCGCCGATGATGCGCATCACCAAGGGGCTGCTTTGCGGAGCAGCGGTCGCCGAGGCAGCGGCGGTCTGAACGTTGCTGATAGCCATGGAAAATTCCGGACAGCAGATGGGTGCCCGCAGGCAGGTGCGTCAATGTGCCATTTTTCGGTGCGCTCACGCTATCCCCTTAGGCAGCTAACTAAGTTATTGGACACACCACCGTGTAGGAGCTGCCGAAGGCTGCGATCTTTTGATCTTGCTTTTAAAAATCTAAGTCAAGAGATCGCAGCCTTCGGCAGCTCCTACACGGGGGGCACTGGTAGAAAGGTGATAGCGCAACGCCATGGTCTGAATCTTGCCTTGCTTCTGCCCTTGAACACG
>NZ_RAZO01000344.1:0-10210 GCF_004307535.1 Pseudomonas sp. Sample_9 | reverse complement strand
GACATGCCCAAGGAAGTGAAGCACCTGACGCTGTCCTACACGCTGTTCGATATCACCGCCCGACATCCGCCGGTGGCTGTTAACACTGGCGGTTGAGCGTGGCCGATAAGGAGAACAATAAATGGCAACTCATGAGCATTATTACGTCCCGGCCCAGAGCAAATGGCCGATCATCGCCACGCTCGGGATGCTCGTCACCGTCTACGGCCTCGCCACCTGGTTCAACGATCTCAAGGCCGCACGCCCGGATTCCCACGGCCCGCTGATCTTTTTCGTCGGCGGCCTGCTGCTGGCGTACATGTTGTTCGGCTGGTTCGGTGCGGTGATCAAGGAGAGTCGCGCGGGGTTGTACAGCCCACAACTGGACCGTTCGTTCCGCTGGGGCATGAGCTGGTTCATCTTTTCCGAGGTGATGTTCTTCGTCGCCTTCTTCGGCGCGCTGTTCTATATCCGCGTCGTGTCGGCACCGGGGCTGGCCGGCGAAGGCAGCAAGGGCCTGTCGGAAATGCTCTGGCCGAACTTCGAATATGTCTGGCCGTTGCTGAACAACCCCGACCCGAAACTGTTCCCACCGCCCAAGGATGTCATCAGCCCTTGGGGCCTGCCGCTGATCAACACGATCCTGCTGGTCAGTTCCAGCGTGACCATCACTATCGCCCACCATGCACTGAAGAAAGGCCATCGCGGCGCGCTGAAACTGTGGCTGGCGATCACCGTGCTGCTGGGCATCGCGTTCCTCGGCTTCCAGGCCGAGGAATACATCCACGCCTACAAAGAGCTGGGCCTGACCCTCGGCTCGGGCATCTACGGCGCGACGTTCTTCATGCTCACCGGGTTCCATGGCGCCCACGTGACCATCGGCACGATCATCCTGTTCGTGATGCTGATGCGCATCATGAAGGGCCACTTCGACAACGAGCACCAGTTCGGTTTCGAAGCGGCGAGCTGGTACTGGCACTTCGTCGACGTGGTGTGGATCGGCTTGTTCTTCTTCGTCTATGTGCTCTGAAAACAGCTGCAAGTGGCGAGCTGCAAGCTTCAAGTCAAAGCGGGATGGCCTCTAACTTGTAGCTTGCCGCTTGAAGCTTGCCGCTCGCGTCTACCACGGCGCATGGGACACCAACTGGCCGCTGTAGAAACCCCAGGCCATCAGGCCGACGGTGATCACGGCCAGTGCCACCCGAACACTCAAGGCGATGACCAGCCGATTGGAGCTGCTGTCGTCCTTGACCAGGAAAAACAGGCCGCTGAACAGGCTGACGACCGTGGCAATCAGCATCAGGACGATCGCTGCTTTGAACATGGCAAGACTCCGGGGGACAGGCGATGCACTTGAGTATAGCGATCGCGATGACTGACTTTATGGCGCGCCCATGAAGCGCTTTCGCCCGGGCGTGATCCCCACCGTAGTGGTCGCCCTGTTGCTGCCGCTGATGGTTGCGCTGGGCTTCTGGCAACTGGGCCGGGGCGCGGAGAAAACCGCGCTGCTGGCCAGTTATGCCGAACGTCGCGTGGCCGAACCGCTGGCCAGCGGTGAACTGCTTGGCAGCGCCGACCCGGCTTACCGCCGCGTGCGCCTGCACGGCCAGTTCGACCCCGCCCACACGCTGTTGCTGGACAACCGCCAGCGTGGCGGCAAGGTCGGTGTCGAATTGCTGCAACCGTTTCAGGATCACCGCAGCGGTCTGTGGCTGCTGGTCAATCGCGGCTGGCTGCCATGGCCCGATCGGCGTGTGCCGCCGCAGTTCACGACACCGGCCGAGGCGCTGACGCTCGACGCCTGGGTCTACGTCGCCCCCGGTGCAACGTTCCAGTTGCACGCCGATCCGGTCAGCAGTGTCTGGCCGCAGACCATCACCGCCGTCGAGCCGGGCAAATTGTGGCAAACCCTGGAGCGCGACGGTTTCGCCTTTGAGCTGCGCGCCGAACCCGGCCCGGCCAGCTACCAGACCGATTGGCCGGTGGTCGCGATGGGCCCGGAAAAACACCTCGGCTATGCCGTGCAATGGTTCGCCATGGCCACGGCGTTGCTCGGGCTCTACCTCTATTTCGGCTGGCACAACGCAAAGGAGAAACGCCATGGGAAGCGCCATGAATCCACCCAGCATGTCTGAGGCCAAACCCGTTCCCAGCCGCCGGCGCGGGCGCATTCAGTTGTTGCTGATCGTCCTTGGCGTGGTCGGGCCGATGCTGCTCGCCACCGGCATGTACAAATTGCAGTTCTGGGTGCCGGAAGGACGCAGCTATCACGGCGAGCTGATCGGTAACGGCCAGACTCGCGCCGACCTCGGCGTGCAGGCCGATGAGCAGCGCTGGCAGATTCTGGTCACGGCGCCAAAGGACTGCGCAGTCGATTGTCAGCAACTGGTTTATCTGGCCCGGCAGATCCAGATCAGCCTCGGCCGCGAAGCCGGGCGCGCCAGCCACGCCCTCGCCGCCGCGCAACCACTGAGCGCCGATTATGCCGCCAAACTCGACCGTGAATATCCGCAGCTGCAGCGCTATCCGCTGGATGCCGGGGTATTCGCCAGAACCACCGGCGACAAAGCCGTGCCGCAGCTGTGGATCGTCGACCCGCACGGCAATCTGGTGCTGCGTTACGAGCCGAATGTGAAGGGCAAGGATCTGCTCAACGACCTGCGGCATCTGCTGAAACTGTCGAACATCGGATAAGGGCATCGTCATGGCCAAACCTGGATTTCGCCTCGCGCTGTTTGCCACCCTGCTGGCACTGATTGTCGTGCTGCTCGGCGCCTATACGCGCCTGACCCACGCCGGCCTCGGCTGCCCGGACTGGCCAGGCTGCTACGGCTTTATCAGCGTGCCAAAAAGCGAGGCGCAACTGGCCCATGCCGAACTGCACTTCCCTGACGCGCCAGTGGAGGCGCACAAGGGCTGGAACGAGATGATCCACCGCTACTTCGCCGGCACCCTCGGCTCGCTGATTTCAGTTTTGGCCGGGCGCGCCTGGGTAAACCGGCGCCATCCGGGCCAGCCGGTGAAACTGCCGCTGTTTCTGCTGGCGGTGGTCATCGCCCAAGCGGCGTTCGGTATGTGGACGGTGACGCTCAAGCTCTGGCCGCAAGTGGTCACCGGGCATTTGCTCGGCGGCTTTGCCACGTTGAGTCTGCTGTTCCTGCTGACGCTGAGGTTGTCCGGCGTGCTGCCGGCGCTGACCGTACCCAAGCGCCTGCAATATTGGGCGACGGCGGGGCTGCTGCTGGTGATCGGCCAGATCGCCTTGGGCGGCTGGGTCAGTTCCAACTACGCAGCGGTGGCCTGCATCGACTTCCCCACCTGCCACGGCCAATGGCTGCCGCCGGCGGACTTCGCCAACGGCTTCCACCTGACCCAGCACATCGGCCCGAATTATCTCGGCGGACAACTCGATAGCGATGCGCGCACGGCGATTCACCTGACCCATCGCATCGGCGCTTTGCTGGTGACGGTCGTACTGCTCGGTCTGGCCTGGCAGTTGAAAGCGGTAGGCATGACCCGACTGGCCGGATTGCTGCTGATCGCCCTCGCCGCGCAGATCACCCTTGGCATCAGCAACGTGCTGTTTCATCTACCGCTACCAGTGGCCGTCGCGCATAACGCTGGCGGCGCGGCGCTGTTACTGACGCTGGTGCTGGTCAATTATCACGCGCGCACCAGCCTGTTGCGGGTGAACCAACCGGTGCTGGCGCGCTGGCGCTTGAGTGCGCACAAACCTGTCGTCGCGCCCATCGCATTGAAAGGAGAAACACCATGGCGAGTCTGATCGGCCAGCGTGCGGCGCAAGCGCTGTGGCGCGATTACCTGGAGCTGACCAAGCCGAAAGTCGTGGTGCTGATGCTGATCACCTCGCTGGTCGGCATGTTCCTCGCTACCCGCGCCGGCGTGCCGTGGACAGTGCTGGTGTTTGGCAATCTGGGCATTGCCTTGTGCGCCGGCGGCGCGGCGGCGGTCAATCATGTGGTCGATCGGCGCATCGATGCGGTAATGGCGCGCACGCACAAACGTCCGCTGGCCGAAGGCCGGGTCTCACCTGCGGCGGCGTTGACCTTCGCCCTGGTGCTGGCATTGCTCGGCCAGGCGCTGCTGCTGACGTTCACCAATCAATTGACCGCGTGGCTGACTCTCGCATCACTGCTGGGTTACGCGGTGGTCTACACCGGTTTTCTCAAGCGTGCGACGCCGCAGAACATCGTCATCGGCGGCCTCGCCGGTGCCGCGCCACCGCTGCTGGGCTGGACCGCCGCCACCGGCCATGTCAGCGCCGAACCGCTGTTGCTGGTGCTGATCATCTTCGCCTGGACCCCGCCGCACTTCTGGGCGCTGGCGATTCATCGCAAAGAGGAATACGCCAAGGCCGACATTCCGATGCTGCCGGTGACCCATGGCGAGCACTACACCAAAGTGCACATTCTGCTCTACACCTTTGCGTTGCTGGCGGTGAGTCTGCTGCCGTACGTGATTCACATGAGCGGCGTGCTGTATCTGGTCTGCGCGCTGGCGTTGGGCGCGAGGTTTCTGCAATGGGCCGTGGTGCTGTACCGTGGCACTCGGCCGCACGCGGCGATCAACACCTTCAAGTACTCTATTTATTACTTGTTCCTGTTGTTCATCGCCCTGCTCGTAGACCACTACTTACTGTTGAACCTATGACCCGAACCCAGAAAACCGTCTTCATCCTCGTCGCCGTGATCGCCTTGATCCTCGGGCTTACCGTCAACAAAGTGCTGAACAGCAAAGGCCAGGGCGACCCGACTGCGCTGATCGACGCCGGCATCATCCTGCTGCCGCAGAGCCGCAACCTGCCGGACGTGACCATGACCGATCAGGACGGCAAACCAGTTGCCATCGACGAGTTGAAAGGCAAATGGAGTCTGTTGTTCTTCGGCTACACCTTCTGCCCGGACATCTGCCCGACCACCCTGGCGCAACTGCGGCAGATCAAGAGTGAATTGCCGAAAGAGGCTGTGGATAAATTGCAGATCGTGCTGGTCAGCGTTGACCCCAACCGCGACACGCCGAAGCAGTTGAAGCAGTACCTGGGCTACTTCGATCCGCAGTTCATTGGCCTGACGCCTTCATCTATCGAGGAGCTGCAGAAGGTGGCGAACGCGGTGAGCATTCCGTTCATTCCCGCCGATACCAGCAAGCCGAACTACACCGTGGATCACAGCGGCAATCTCGCCGTGATCGGCCCGGACGGCACACAGCGCGGGTTTATTCGCGCGCCATTGAACAATGCCAAGCTGGTTGTGCAGTTGCCGGCGATGCTTGAGCGCAATTGACAGTTCAAAAGCTAAAAAGCCCCTCACCCTAACCCTCTCCCAGAGGGAGAGGGGACTGACCGAGGTGTTTATTCGAATTGCGCCGACCTGCAATTGTGAGTCGAACTCAGGCTCGAAAAGCTTGAAGGTCGGCCCCCTCTCCCTCGGGAGAGGGCTGGGGTGAGGGGAAGCTTCAAGGCAGGTCGCAAGCCAGGCACCAGACACAAAAAAGGGGACGCCATTGGCGTCCCCTTTTTCATTGCAGCAACCTGAATCAGAACGCCGGCAACACCGCGCCTTTGTACTTCTCGGTAATGAATTTCTTCACTTCCGGGCTGTGCAGCGCAGCCGCGAGTTTCTTCATCGCGTCGCTGTCCTTGTTGTCCGCGCGGGACACGAGGATGTTCACGTATGGCGAGTCGTTGCCTTCGATCACCAGCGCATCCTTGGACGGATCGAGCTTGGCTTCCAGCGCATAGTTGGTGTTGATCAGCGCCAGATCGACCTGGGTCAGCACGCGCGGGATGGTCGCGGCTTCCAGTTCACGGAACTTCAGGTCTTTCGGGTTTTGCTCGATGTCTTTGAGGGTCGACAGGATGTTTTTCGAATCCTTGAGCTTGATCACGCCAGCCTTGTCCAGCAGCAACAGCGCACGGCCGCCGTTGGTGGCGTCGTTCGGGATCACCACGTTGGCGCCGCCTGGCAGGTCTTTCAGATCCTTGAGCTTGCTCGAATAAGCGCCCAGCGGCTCCAAGTGCACGCCGGTCACGGCGACGAGGCTGGTGCCCTTGGCCTTGTTGAACTCATCGAGGTACGGCTGGTGCTGGAAGAAGTTGGCGTCCAGACGCTTTTCCGCGACCTGTACGTTCGGCTGGATGTAGTCGGTGAAGACCTTGACCTTCAGATCCACGCCTTCCTTGGCCAGGGCCGGTTTGACGAACTCGAGGATTTCCGCGTGCGGCACCGGGGTGGCGGCAACGGTCAGGGTCTCGGCGTGGGCCGAAAACGCAGCGACGGCGGCGAAAGCAGCGATCAGTTTTTTCATTCAGCTAACTCCTGTTCAGGGCGCCCGCCATCTTGGCCAGCGCCTCTCTAGATGATCGAAACCCGTTATTTGCGCGAGAAATGCACGACCAGACGGTCGCCAACCATTTGCAGCACTTGCACCAGAATCAACAGCAGCACCACGGTGACGATCATCACGTCGGTCTGGAAACGCTGGTAGCCGAATCGGATCGCCAGGTCGCCCAGACCACCGGCGCCGACCACACCGGCCATCGCTGTGTAGGACACCAGTGTAATCGCTGTCACCGTAATCGCTGCGAAGATGCCCGGACGGGCTTCCGGCAGCAAGGCGTTCATGATGATCTGCCGCGTGGTCGCGCCCATCGACTGGGTCGCTTCGATGATGCCGCGATCGACTTCGCGCAGCGCGGTTTCCACCAGACGCGCGAAGAACGGCGTAGCACCGACCACCAGCGGCGGGATCGCCCCGGCCACACCCAGCGAGGTGCCGGTGATCAGCACGGTGAACGGGATCATCACGATCAGCAGAATGATGAATGGCAGCGAACGCAAAATGTTCACCACCAGCGACAGCACGGCGTAGAGGCCACGGTTTTCCAGCAATTGACGCGGGCTGCAGAGAAACAGCAGCACCCCCAGCGGCAGGCCGAGCAGCACGGTGAACAGCAGCGAACCGCCGAGCATCAGCATGGTGTCGCCAGTCGCAAGCCAGATTTCGTACCAGTCGATATTGGCGAAGAAACTCATCAGGTCAGCCATTAGCGCAACACCTCCATGTGAACGTCAGCGGCGGTGAAGCGGGCAAACGCCGCCTCCATGTCGCCACCGGTGACAGCGAGGGTCAGTTGCCCGTACGGAATGTCTTTGATGCGGTCAATGCGACCGGCGAGGATGCTGTAGTCGACGCCGGTTTCCCGGGCGACGGTGCCGAGCAACGGCGCATAGGTCGCTTCGCCCTGGAAGGTCAGACGCACGATGCGCCCGGGCACGTGGGCGAAGTCGTCACGCTGCTCGCTCTCGTCAATCTGCTCGCTTTCCTGGACGAAACGCTTGGTGGTCGGGTGCTGCGGATGCAGGAACACATCGGCCACCGGACCCTGCTCGACGATCACGCCGGCGTCCATCACCGCGACCTGATCGCAGACGCGCCGGATCACGTCCATCTCGTGGGTGATCAGGACGATGGTCAGTTTCAGTTCGCGGTTGATTTCGGCCAGCAGTTGCAGGACCGATGCCGTGGTCTGCGGGTCGAGGGCGCTGGTGGCCTCGTCGCACAGCAGAATCTTCGGCTTGGTCGCCAGCGCACGGGCGATGCCGACGCGCTGCTTCTGACCGCCGGACAATTGCGCCGGATACTTTTTCGCGTGGTCGGATAAACCGACCCGCGCCAGCAACTCGGCCACGCGTTGGTTGATTTCGCTGCTCGACAACTCACCGGCCAGGGTCAGCGGCAAAGCGACGTTGTCCGCGACAGTCTTGGAGGCGAGCAGATTGAAGTGCTGGAAGATCATCCCGACCTGCTGGCGGAAACGGCGCAGGCCGTTGGCGTCCAGTGCAGTGACTTCTTCGCCGTCGACGATGATCTTGCCGCCACTGGAATCTTCCAGGCGATTGATCAGACGCAGCAGGGTACTTTTGCCCGCACCGGAATGGCCAATCAGGCCGAACACCTGACCGTTCTCGATGGCGAGACTGGTCGGGTGCAGCGCGGGAATATCCTTACCGGCAACGCGGTAAGTCTTGTGGACGTTTTGAAACTCGATCACGTAGCGAACCTTGTGGGGCGCGTTGGAAAAGGATCAGCGGTTAGCCGGGCGCGCATTTTAGCCTGTCCGTATAGAGGTTCTTAGCATTTATTTCGCAATTAACCTTCAATTTGGCAATAACGCGATCAAAGGTCAGATAAACGGAACGGCTGAAACGCTCATCAGTCACTACTTAAGCGACTTGAAACCCTGGGTGCCGTGCCCGGGAATCACTCAAGGGTCTGCGGAAGGCATCCGGGGCCAAACGAGGAGTTTACGTCTGATGAGCATCAAAAAGCCTGCACCCGATAAAAGCGAGATGGCCGGAACCGACACCCCGGATCGCGCCAACACCAACGCCAAGCTCGACAGCCTGGAAGAATTCCGTTCCGACGCCACCGGTCAGGCCCTGCGCACCAATCAGGGCGTGAAGATCGCGGACAACCAGAACACCCTCAAAGCCGGGCCGCGCGGGCCTTCGCTGCTGGAAGACTTCATCATGCGTGAAAAAATCACGCACTTTGACCATGAGCGCATTCCAGAGCGTATCGTC
Source organism: Pseudomonas sp. Sample_9 (assembly GCF_004307535.1). Lineage (NCBI taxonomy): Bacteria > Pseudomonadati > Pseudomonadota > Gammaproteobacteria > Pseudomonadales > Pseudomonadaceae > Pseudomonas > Pseudomonas sp. Sample_9. The sequence goes on along the minus strand of NZ_RAZO01000344.1, from coordinate 1,625 downwards.
CATGCTCGCGGCACTGGCGCGCACGGTTTCTTTCAGACCTACGAGAACCATGCAGCGCTGACCAAGGCCGGTTTCCTACAGGATCCGGGCAAGAAAACCCCGGTGTTCGTGCGTTTTTCCACGGTGCAGGGGCCACGGGGTTCCGGCGACACAGTGCGTGACGTACGTGGCTTTGCGGTGAAGTTCTTTACCGACGAGGGCAACTTCGACCTGGTCGGCAACAACATGCCGGTGTTCTTCATTCAGGACGCGATCAAGTTTCCTGACTTCGTGCATGCGGTGAAACCCGAGCCGCACAACGAAATCCCTACCGGCGGCTCGGCTCACGACACATTCTGGGACTTCGTCTCGCTGGTGCCGGAATCGGCGCACATGGTGATCTGGGCGATGTCCGACCGGGCGATCCCGAAAAGCCTGCGCAGCATGCAGGGCTTCGGCGTACATACCTTCCGCCTGATCAACGCCGAGGGCAAATCGCGCTTCGTCAAATTCCACTGGCGCCCAACCGCCGGCACCTGCTCGCTGGTGTGGGACGAGGCGCAGAAGCTCGCCGGTAAAGACACCGACTACCACCGTCGCGACCTGTGGGAAGCGATCGAAATGGGCGACTACCCGGAGTGGGAACTGGGCGTACAGATCGTCGAAGAAGAGAACGAACACGACTTTGATTTCGACATTCTCGACCCGACCAAAATCATCCCCGAAGAAATCGTCCCGATTACGCCGCTGGGTAAAATGACCCTGAACCGCAACCCGGACAACTTCTTCGCCGAAACCGAGCAGGTCGCCTTCTGCCCTGGCCACATCGTGCCAGGCATCGACTTCTCCAATGACCCGTTGCTCCAAGGTCGGCTGTTTTCCTACACCGACACGCAGATCAGCCGACTCGGCGGGCCGAACTTCCATGAGCTGCCGATCAACCGTCCGGTGGCGCCGTTCCACAACGGCCAGCGTGACGCGCAGCACCGCACCACCATCGATAAGGGTCGTGCCTCGTACGAGCCAAACTCGATCGACGGCGGCTGGCCGAAAGAAACCCCGCCGGCGGCACAGGACGGTGGTTTCGAGAGCTACCCGGAGCGCATCGACGCAGCGAAGATCCGTCAGCGCAGCGAATCGTTCAGCGATCACTTCTCCCAGGCCCGCTTGTTCTTCAACAGCATGAGCGACCACGAGAAAGAGCACATCATCGCCGCCTACAGCTTCGAGCTGGGCAAGGTCGAGCGTGAGTTCATCCGTGCCCGTGAAGTGAACGAGATCCTCGCCAATATCGACCTGACCCTGGCCAAACGCGTGGCTGAAAACCTTGGTTTGCCGGCGCCAGCCAAAGGCACGGTCGAAGTGCGCAAGACCTCGCTGGAGCAATCGCCAGCGCTGAGCCAGGCCAACCTGCTGCCAGGCAATATCAAGACGCGCAAGGTGGCGATCCTTGCTGCCAATGGTGTTGACGCTGCAGCCATCGATGCGATGAAAAAAGCGCTGGAAGCCGAAGGCGCCCACGCGAAACTGCTCGGCCCGACCTCGGCGCCAGTGAAGACCGCTGATGGCAAGGCATTGCCGGTGGATGCGTCGATGGAAGGCATGCCGTCGATCGCTTTCGACGCGGTATTCGTGCCGGGTGGCGC
>NZ_RAZO01000048.1:19493-54279 GCF_004307535.1 Pseudomonas sp. Sample_9 | reverse complement strand
AACAAGCCTGTTTATTCAGATCAGGGTCGCATTGTGGAAAAGCTAAAACGCCTTCAAAGCGGAATCGAAGGGCTCGACGCGCTGCTTCAGGGCGGCCTGGTGGCGGGTGCTTCGTACATCATTCAAGGGCGTCCGGGTTCCGGCAAGACCATCCTCGCCAATCAGTTGGGGTTTCATCACGCCCGTAACGGTGGTCGTGTTCTGGTCGCTACGTTGCTGGCCGAGTCCCACGATCGTCTGTTCCAATTCCTGTCGACCATGAGTTTTTTCGACGCCTCTCGAGTGGGCGCGGAAATTCAGTTTGTCAGCGCATTCGATACGCTGGAAAACGAAGGCCTCGATGAAGTCGTGAAGCTGCTGCGACGTGAAATCACTCGGCAGAAGGCGACCGTCATGGTCGTCGATGGCCTGCTTAATGCACGCTCCAAAGCCGACTCGCCGATCGACACGAAAAAATTCATTTCCGAACTGCAAGGCCATGCCGCATTTGCCGGTTGCACCGTGCTGTTCCTGACCAGCTCGCGCCTGGACGACGGCAGCCCCGAGCACACGATGGTCGACGGCGTCATCGAAATGGGTGAAGAGCTGTTCGGTACCCGTTCGGTGCGCCGCATTCATTTGCGCAAGACTCGCGGCAGCGGCGCGTTGACCGGTCTTCACGAATGCGAAATCACCGATAACGGCCTGGTCGTCTATCCGCGCCTCGAAAGTCTCTACAAGCGCCCTTCCGCCCCTGACAGCGCGGACATGACTCGCATTCCAAGCGGCATTGCGTCGCTCGACAAGATCCTCGGTGGCGGCTTGCACAGCTCCAGCGTCACGCTGGTCATGGGTCCTTCCGGCATCGGCAAAACCACGCTGGGCCTGAAGTTTCTCGCGCAATCTACGGCCGAAGCGCCTGGCCTGCATTTCGGTTTCTATGAAAGCCCGCAGCGCCTGCGCCTGAAAGGCCGTTCGCTGGGCATTGATATCGAACACATGGAACACAGCGGCGCATTGAGCATTGCCTGGCAGCCAACAACGGAGGGTTTGCTCGATGGCCTCGGCGCACGCCTGCTGAGCCTGGTCGATGAGAGAGGCATCAAGCGCCTGTTCATCGATAGCCTGAGCGGCATGACACGGGTGTCAACCACACCGGAACGCATCACCGACTTTTTCAGTGCATTGATGAACGAACTGCGGTCCAGAGGCGTGACGGTCTTTGCCTCCTGGGAAATGCGCGATTTGTTCGGCTCCGAGGTCAGCGCACCGAACTCTGACCTGTCCAGTATTGTCGACAACCTGATCCTCATGCGGTTCTTTGAAAATCACGCTGAACTTCGCAGGACGCTTTCCATTCTTAAGGTACGCGATAGCTCCTACAACCCGTCGCGGTTCGAGGTGGTTGTACGCGATCAAGATGTGTTCCTGGAAAAGGCTTTGAAAAATGAACCTTCAGTCGCAGCTGAGTCATTGCCTGGTTCAATTTCGTAAGTCTTCAAGCGGGTTGAAATAACATGACCACCATTCTGGTAGTCGACGACGAGTATCTGATTGCTGACATTCTTGGCTTTGCGCTTGAGGATGAGGGCTTCATGACTGTGACCGCGAGCAACGGCAAGAAAGCGCTCGAAGTGCTGGAAAGAGAACGTCCGGCGCTGGTTATTACCGACTTCATGATGCCAGTCATGGACGGCCTCGAATTCGCCGAAGCCGTGCGTGCCCAGCCGTCCGTCAAACACTTGCCGATCATTCTCATGAGTGGCGCGCAAGCGCACATCGGCATGCAGCGTTCGGATCTGTTTGATGTGGTGGTGCCCAAGCCGTTTGATATTGCGGTGATTGTGGCTGAGGTAAAGAGGCTGTTGGGCTCATAGATACTCGACGACAAAGGCAATTTCGGCATTGGCATCGCCCGCTCGCATTTGCGCATTGGAAGGCTCGATGCGCACGAAGCGGGCTTGCAAGGAAACGGATGCATTACCGCCGCTCGATGTTGGCGCTTTCATTATGTAATTCTGGTTCAGCTTGAGTATCGTCCTGTCACTGAAGCGCATTTGCAATGCCAGCCCTTTGGCAGTGGAATTACTGTTGAGGTGTACCACGCCGGTATCAGCGCTCCATGCAGGGCTGCCCGCAGTGGGCGAAAAGGAGTACCTGAAGTTATTGATTCCGGGAGGACAGTTTTTCATATCAAGAAAGAAGTATTTCTCCTTCGCATAATCACCGTTCTGCAAAAAATCGCTCATGGTGTAGCTGCCCATATCCACTTTCACATCAGGTGTTTCACAAGACTGCGAGACGATCCGCGTGCCATTTGTATTCATTGCCAGAGGCTCGATCTCTGCAGCGACGAAGGTCCCAAGTTGGCCTGAGGGTATCGTCGCACTGCCGGAAATAGTTCCCGTCTTTACAAAACGCAAGATGTGCTCAGAACCATTCCAACCCCAACCGCCAGCAGTGTCGGTAGTTCCTGGAAAGCCTTTCCACGCTTTCCCCGATGGCGGTCGGACCCATTGCCAGCCGATTCCGGTATTTCCGATAGGAAAAATCTCCGCGCCCGGCTGAGTAACGCCGACAGTATTGCGTACACCTTCGTTGTGTACCGCAGAGCACCTGAATGAGCTGGGTATGGCGCCCAGGGTCACGATCGGGCTTTCATAGATAACCGTGCCGTTGGGCGTGTCACGAGGCACCGAGATCGTGGCTGGAAGCACCACCCTGACACTGCCCTTGGAATGGTCGGGATAAAATTCGCAAATTGCAGCCATTGCGTTAAATGGCAGTAAATACAAAAAACCGACAATTAAAACATGGGAAAACTTCATAGCAATCTCTCTGGACTCGCTGTGTTTGCAAACAATTGAATGGCGGACGATTGCGTAAACTATCAGCAGTAACGCCACCAAAGCGGCAGCAGACGATAATGAAAAAAAGGAGCTTGAGCAAAAAGTTTATTTATTCGCAAACAAGACAATTCTCATGGACCCACAAGAAACTTTAGATAGTCGGTTTAAACAATAAACCTTCTGCGAATTCTTTAACAAATGTTAGCCGTTATCGACATACGCAAATAGAGCACAATTTAAGACTCGTCTTAAAGGCCCAGCGAATCGAGGTTATTACACTGTCTACTCTTGATAGGAGAAACGATTCCGTGAGAGCCCTCGATACCCTCAATAGCTCAAAACCCCAGAGCAACGCCGCCATCTACTGCCTGACCATTCTTGCGCTGGCACTGATCGCCATGACTGTGGTCGCCGGCTACCAACTCAATGAACTGTTTCCACTGAAGGCTGTGGTGCAACAACAGGAGGTCCAACTCACCCAGCGCGCCGATGCAATCCAGTCGATGAGCGCAGAACTGAAGCGCCTGGCGGAACAGAAACAGGTTTTGGAAGCCGACCTGCTTAGCGCAAAGGAACAGGCGAAGGCCGCTGAGCACGCAAAAACCGAACTCGAAAACAACCGACAGGCAGCCCTGACCAGCGCGGCGTTAGAGGATGAAGATTCACTGTGCGCGATCATCGAGCAAAACATCCGACTTGTTGCGGACCAACTCAATCGCGACGATTTCTTCCGCCTGCGTGATGAGCGCGAAGCTGAAGCCGAAGCGGTACTTGAAAGCTATGAAAAACAACTCGCCAGCTGCATTGAGCAGTTGACAGCACAAACCGCATCGCCAGCACAAACTGACTCTGCACCCCATGCGCAAGACTTTGCTGCGCCGATCGAGCGCTGATCAAAAAGCCCTGGTAGCCAGGGCTTTACGTTTACTGATTAAAGTTTGAATTCCTTGGTCAATTTGTTCAGCGACGCCGCCAATTGCGACAGCTCCGCCGATGCGACTGCGGTCTGTTTCGATCCCTCTGCGGTTTCACACGAAAGGTCGCGAATGCTGATCAGGCTGCGATCCACTTCACGCGCAACCTGAGCCTGCTCTTCTGCAGCGGTTGCCATCAGCAGGTTTCGCTCGTTGATGAGATTCAGCGAGCCAGTGATGTCGGTCAGCACTTCGCCGGCGATATTGGCCATTTCGAGCGTTCTCTCGGCCTGAGCGCGGGTGTGGCTCATGGAGGAAACTGCGCGGCTGGTGCCCGACTGAATGGAGCTGACCATGGACTCGATGTCCTCGGTCGACTTCTGAGTACGCTGCGCCAGCCCTCTCACCTCATCGGCAACCACGGCAAAACCGCGACCCGCCTCCCCCGCCCGCGCCGCTTCGATCGCTGCGTTCAAGGCAAGCAGATTGGTTTGTTCGGCAACCTCTCGGATAACGTCCAGCACGCTGCTGATATCGCTCGCCATGGTCGATAGCGCCTGCACCTCAGCCGAGGTGCTGTGCACGCTGGACACCATCAGGTTGATTGCGGCTACCGTGTCGCTGACCTGACTTCGACCGGCAATGGCTGCCGCGCTTGATTCCGAAGTCAGCTGCGAGGTCGATGCGGCGTTGTCTGCAACCTGCTCCACCGCTGCACTCATTTCAGTGACGGCGGTGGCGGCCATTTCGATTTCATGGCTCTGACGCTGAGTGATACGCGAGATATCTTCAGTGACGCCGTGCATGACCTCCGAGGTCTCGGCCAACTGCGTGGACGAATCACGGATCATGATCAAGGCATCTCGCAGACTGGTTTGCATCGCCGCCAATGACGACAGCATTTGCGCCGCCTCATCGGAGCCATCCAGCGCAATGGTTTCGCTCAGATCATTGGCGGCGATGCATTCGGCCACCCTTAGCGAGCCTGCAATGGGTACCGTCAGGCTGCGGGTATACAACACGGCCAGGGCCAACGAAGCACCGATCGCGATGAGAATGAACACACTGACGATCAACAGCGTGTGCTCATAGACATTGTCGGCCTGCTTGCCCGCCTCATAAGCTTCTATCTCGTTGAGAGCAATCAACTTTTTTAGCGCGACCTGTACGCCATCCGACGCCGCACGCATCTGATTCCTGGACAGCGCAATGGCCGCTTCAAGCTGCCCGTTCGCCACTGTTTCAAGGTATTGATCCTGCGCCTGATCGTTGACCTTCTGTGCTTTGGCAAACTCCTCGAACGCCTCGCGCCCGGCGTCAGTCGCCAGCAGGTCAATGAGCGCACGCTGATGATTTTTGATCATCTGACGCGACTGCTGGATGTCAATCAGGGCCTGCGCTTTGCGCTCACTCGTTTCAATGGGATTGCGCAAGCGAGCGTTGTTGCCCTTGATTTCGACGAACTCGCGATCGAGTTGGCCGAGCAGCTTGATACTCGGCACGATCGTCGTCTCGACGTACGTTTCTGCCTTGTTGAGCAAGTCGACTTGCTGCAGAGCGATCAATCCGATCGCGATAATCATGAGACAGAACAAGCCGAAACACAGCGCCGAACGCGGCGCGAGATTGAGTTTACGAAGCAGCATGATGCCTTACCTTAGAGTGTATTCAAGACAATGGGGTAAACGAGTGGGCAGCAGAGCGGCGCTGCGGTATAGCGCCTCGGCGCATACCTGGATCAACGCGGGAAGGTGCGGTAGCTAGCGGTTGGCGCACGGAGAGAGTGTGGAGTTGGTCGAGGCCGGCTCCGCAATTTCCTTGAGCGCCGGGTCGGCCAGCATCAGAAAATCTGCCAGTCGCGGCAGATTGATTTTCGAGACCAGGCGCATCCAGCGTTGCGGATGCGGGTTGAAGAAGGTCTTCGACCACTGGTGATCATCGTTGGGATTGAAAATCAGCAGATGACGAATCAGCGGGTTTTCCCCGAAAAAGTCGAGCGGATCCATCGCCATTTCGCTGAGCAACTCAGCATTGACGACGACCAGGCTCAACCGTTGAGGGCAGTAATACGTCAGTATTTTCAGGTCACGATAAGTGCAAACGTTCAAGACGCTGAGACAGCCCAGCTTATTGAACTGCTGTTCGATCGACTGGCCTCTTCGCACGTCGCTGTCGGCGATCAGGATCCGCAAGGATCGACTGCGGTTATTTTCAAGAAACATCGGACACCTTTGGCAGCTCCATTCTTCCTTTCAAGAAAATAACCAAGGGCCAACCTGCCTGATATGAGACTTGTCTCAAAAATGAACGCAGGGATAGATGATAAAAAGCCACACCTTGACGACAGCCCACGCGATCGGCGCATGGTCTGGCTCAGAAAGTGTTGAAGGAGGGATTTTGCAACGCAGGGGAGTCGCGACGAGCCAGAAGCGCGGGACGGTTCTGTGCGAACCAGACAATTCTCATTATTAACGCCCCTTTTTGTCAGTAACCTTGAAACAAGGGGCGCAGACTCATTCTTTCCAAGCCATCAAGGCAGCGTCATCGTCACTACGTAATTACCGCTCGTTATCTGGTGACCCTTGTTGTCCGTGAGCAGCAAGCGCTGGTCGTAATAATCGTCCTGCTCATGAGTATCGGCAATCACCTTCACAAACACCTGCTGGCGCGACTCACCTCGCCCTGCCGCACTGACGTTGTTCACGGTAAAAATCTGCCCGGTGCTTGCCTGGGGGCAATCAAGCAACTCGACAGAAGAATGGCTGGCGCCACTGGCAATACAACTTGCCTCGACAATTCGACCGCTGAAGCGAATCACTCCGCTGACCGGCGCAGACTGGGCTGCGCTGACGGTGTCAAAACCGAGCAGGCAAAGGCAGGCAATCAATAAAGGACGTCGAATGATCATCGCGAAACTCCATGGTTATTAACCAAGGTATCGCCCGCTGCAAAATGATCTTTAACGTCAGCTTCAATGCAAGGCCAGTCGGATGGTCATGAGCCGATACGTTTACAGCTCGATCCGTTTGATTTTCTTGATCAGATCAGCCTGTGCATGCTCCAGCTTCAATGCACTGCGATTGAGGTCCAGCGGATCGATAACAGGCGCCTCGCACTCGGCCTCAAGCTCGTTACACGCCTCAATGACCTGATGCTCGGCAACAATGCGCGCCGCCCCCTTGATGCGGTGCGCCAGGTCAGCCAACAGCCCGGGATCGCTTTCGGGTATTAGCGAATGCAACTCCTCCAGATCCTTTTCGCAACTCGACAGCGCCTCGCGCAGAAGTTCTTTCATCATGTCGAGATCGCCCCCGGTGAGCTCGTCAAGACGCTCGCGAATCGAACCCAGCTCCTTGATAGTCGCCGCAGGCGGGCTTTCAAATGGCTGGGTTTCAACATTTTTTTCCCAGCCTGCAAGCATGATCGACAAGGTGCCGAGACTGATCGGTTTGAACAGGCAATCATCCATCCCGGCCTCCCGGCATTTCACTTTTTCTTCCGGCTGCGCGTTGGCCGTGAAGCCCAGTACGATGCACGGCGATCCACCACTTTCGCGTTCGTCCTGGCGAATGGTGCGGGCCAGCTCATAGCCGTTCATGACCGGCATGTTGCAGTCCGTGATCACAATGTCGAACGGCTCCGAGCGCCACAGCGCCAATGCCTGGGCACCGTCGGCGGCATCACGCACCGCCTGGCCAAGGAAACTCAGCTGCTGCGTCAACAGCAGGCGGTTGGCGCTCTGGTCATCGACTACGAGAATCCTGAGTGTCGGTACCGGTTTGTCCTGAACAACCGAAACAGGCAGCACTTTGCCGCCAAGCGGGCTGAGAATATTGAAGAAGAGCGACACTTCCAGGCAGGTGCCTTTGCCAAGCGTACTGGTAATGTTCAGCCGCCCGCCCATCAATTCGCACAATGAACGGGAGATCGCCAGTCCCAGACCGGTGCCGCCTCTGCTGGAGGGACCATGATTGGCTTGGGAAAACGGCTGGAACAGATTCTGCAGATCGGCGCTGGAAATGCCGATGCCGGTGTCCTCGACCTTGAGGTCGACCTGTAAGCGTTCGTCAGCGAGACGTTGGCCGCGAATCGAGACGCTGACATGACCGGTGTCGGTAAACTTGATCGCGTTGCCCACCAGGTTCGAGAGCACCTGCTGGAAGCGCATCGGATCAACCAATACGTCACAGCCGACAGTGGCGTCGATGTCGAGCTTCAGCACCAGACTCTTCTGCCTGGCCAAGCCGTCGAACACCCGCGCCACGGATTCGACCAATTCGCGCAGGTTGGCACGTTTCGGCGAAAGGCTGACATGGCCCGATTCGATGCGTACCACATCGAGGATATCGCCGATCAGTTCCAGCAGACCTTTTGCCGAGTCGTATGCCACTTCAATCGCCGGCCGATCGAAGTGTCCCTGCTCGGCACGCTTGAGGGTAAGTTCGAGCATGCCGATCACGGCGCTCATCGGCGTACGGATTTCGTGGCTCATGGTCGCCAGGAACGTGGTTTTGGCGCGGCTCGACTCGTCAGCCAGCTCTTTCGCCGAACGCAACTCCTCGATGAGTTCACGGCGTTCGCTGATATCGATCCAGCCGCAGATCACGCCTCTGACTTCACCCGCCGTGTCGTGATACGGCTGGATCCAGTGGTAAATGATCAGCCGCGTATCACCGACATGCAGCGTGCGATCCACCTCGTAAGGTTCGTCCTGCTCGATGACGCGCAGGTAGTCGTCGTGAAATTGCAACGCCTCCTGACGATTGCGCTTGCCGCTTTCGAGCACGGTCTTGCCGATCACGTCCTTTTCCAGCAGGCCAAATGTTTGCAGATAATTATTATTGCAGGTGACAAGCCGACCTTCACGATCACGTACGTAGATGGGATGCGGCGTGCCGTTGATCAACGCGCCCATGAACTTCAACTGATCGCCCAGCAAGCGCTCTGCCCGGCTGCGTTCGCGGATCTGCCGGCGAATATAGAAATTCCACGCCAGCGATCCCAGGATAATCAGGAACGCGCCAGCGCTGATCTGGTAGATCAGCGCCTTGTAATCGCGCCACGACAACCCCGAAAACGCTGCAATGGGACGCCACCTGTTGAGGATTACGTCCAGCTCATCCGGCGGAATGCTCAGCAACGCCTTGTTCAGAATGCTGACCAGTTCGGTATCGGCACGCCGCGCGGCGAAAGCGAGGAAGCCTTTGTTCATGCCGACGATGTTGGAGATACGCAAGCTGTCGCTGTAGATGTGGGCGATGTAGTAGCGCGCACTGTGCAACGTGGTAATCATCGCGTCCGCTCGACCGTCCTTCACGTCAGCCAAGGCGCCCAGAACTGTTTCGTTATCAACGATCTCGATGTCGGGGTAGTCCTTGAGCAGCTCACGCTCAGCCGAACTTTCGGGCACTGCGACGCGCTTGCCGCGCAGCTCCTGCAGGCTTGAAGGCGCGCCTGCGTCCTTGGTGGTGACGATCACAAAGGGGCTGGCAAGGAACGGATGAGTGAAACGCATGCCGACTTCCCGCGAGACCGTTGGTGTCAGCAGAGAAATATCCGCGCTGCCATCCAGCAGACGCGTGCTCAGACTGGAAAAGCTGTCGGTGCGCTCGACATTGATCTGCAAGCCGGTACGCCGCTGGATGAGCTCGAGCAGATCAGCGCCGATCCCGCCAAAGTTGCCGTCACCATCAAAGAATGCAAACGGTGCCTGATCGTCATTGATAACGAACCGCGCGACCGGATGCAGCTCAAGCCAACGTGCTTCGCCGGGTGTCAGGTCAATGCGTTTGGGCGTCAGCGCCCCGCCGCCGCCCGACCAGCGCTTGGTAATTTCGGCAATCTTCGCATCACCCAGCGACTCGAGGGTCGAATCGATCAGACGCAGCAATTGGTCGTTGCCCCGGCGCAAGGCAAAGCTGAAACCGCTGGTTTGGGTTTTGACGAAAGAGTGCAGCCGCACATAGTTGAAGTAGTTGAGGTTGATCAGGTAATTGCTCGACACCGTATCGCCGAGAAACAGGTCGACCTTACCAAAAGCCAGCGCAGCCAGTGCCAACTCGTTCGATGGAAAAAGCACGAATTCGGCGTTGGGGTATAACGCGTGTAATTGACTGGAAGGCAGGTAATCGTCGGCAACCGCAATACGCAAACCGGCCAGATTGGCCGGCATCGGTCGTCGATCATCGCCGCGCATGAACATCGCCGGCACGTCTTCGACATAAGGTTTGCTGAGCGTGACGAGGCCATCGATCAATTCGAAACTGTTGGAACTGCCCAACATGTCAATGTCACCGCGCTCAAGTGCGGCCATGGCGTCACGCCGGTCAGGGTAAGCCTTGACGGTAATCTCAACATGCAGTGCCTGACCGATAATGCACGCGATATCGGCGGCAATCCCCTCATAGCGCGTACCGCTGGCGGTCATGACATAAGGCGGGAAATCCGGAAGCGCAGAACCCAATATCAGGCTGCGCTTTTGCCGCAGCCAACTCCAGTCTTCATTGGCCAGATCGACTTGCAGCTCCTTGCAGTCCGAGCGACCGAACACCTGCAAGGTGCGCGGCTCTGCTGCCAATAACACACCACTACTGAATACGAAAAGCACACTGATTAGCAAAACACCGCGCAACAGATGAAACATAAGCGTGTTATCCCTGGTTGTCGGCTGTCAGGCTGTGCTGCAACTTGAACAGCTCTGCGTCACCACGAATGCCAAGCTTTTTGAAAGCGGCCTGTTTTTGCCCACTGATGGTTTTGCGACTGCGCGAGAACTTCAAGGCAATCTGCGTCACCCCCATCCCCTCGAGACAACAGCGCAAGACTTCTTTCTCTTTAGGTGACAGCAGAGGATTACTGAGGAAATCGTCGCTGTGCGCCGCGCTCTCGTCTTTGGCACCGGCGGGCTCTTCGATCGATGCTGGCAACACGTCAAGCTCAAAGGCCATGGTTGGAGACAGGTACAACTGGCCGGACGCTGCACAGCGAATGGCAGTAATCAGGTCATCGACCGACTGTGACTTGCCGAAGAATCCACTGACGCCCGCCCCGACCGCCATGTTCACAACTGCCGGGCGCTCTTCTGAGGAAGAGACGAGGATGCGCATGCCCGGATATTGCTTGCGCAGCAGGCGGATCAGATTGAGCCCGTCCAGCTCCCCATCGTGCAGTTTGTAATCGAGTATCAGCAGGTCGATGTCGATTTCGCGCAATCCGGCGAGCAACTGCGCGCTGCTGCCATACACACCTACGACACTGAACTCGGCTTCGCGCGTCAGCCGCGACTTCATCGCCAGACGTATGAGCGAGTGATCATCAAGGATGGCAACGCGTAACGGATTCACGACTGACCAATGCATGAACAGCTCCATGATGAAGAGTGTTGGAGGACCATCAGCACTTGGCAACCGCAGCAAATCCCGGGCATCACCGAAGCATTCAGGTGCATCTGATTGATTTCTCGGCACATGATGAGTGTTTTAAAGGCGTGACGAAATAGGGCTTTGTCCCAAAAGTCAGAATGCCGCTTGCATCAACGATCGGACGTGCCTATTGCGCGGCGCCAGGACGACTTCTGGCCTTCGAAACGCCAGTCGACCAAATGCGCCCAATTCATCGGGCGAGCATAGAAGAAGCCCTGCCCCCACTGACAACCAAGCCGCGCCAGATGCTGAACCTGATCTGCGGTTTCAATACCCTCTGCCACCACGCGCATGTCCAATTCCCGCGCCAGGGCCAACGCCCCGTGGATGACCGCGCTGTAGCGCGCCTGATGGAAATTCTGCACGAAGCCGGCGTCGAGTTTGATTTCGTTGAACGGCATCTGGCACAGCCGCTCAAGCGAAGAATAGCCGACACCGAAATCATCGATTGCCAGACTGAAGCCGAGCATGCGCAGACGCACCATGTTTTCCATGCTGATCTCGGGCATCTGCAGCAGGCCGGTTTCCGTGAGCTCGAAAATGAGCCCAGCTGGCGAGGCGCCATGGATGCGCAACAGCGCCTTGATCCGGTCGACAAGATTCGGATTGGCCATCTGCGTCACGTCGAGATTGAACGCCAGCTTGAACGGCTTGCCGTGAGACTGGACGAAGCGCTGCAGACTCAAGCCTTGCGTGAGCAGGCTGAAAAACATCTCATCGAGCAACCCGCAGCGCTCGATCGTCGGCAAGAACATGCCAGGTGAAAGCAAACCGCGACTGGGACTCTGCCATCGCACCAGCACCTCGGCGCCATCCACTTCACCACTGCGCAGATGAAATTTGGGCTGGAAGTAGGCGCGAAATTCCTGACGGCGTATCGCTTCGAGCACTTCGTTCTCCGAAGGCTGATCGAGATGACTCTCCACCACTTTGGCATCGATCTGATTGTGCGGCCGGTAGCGAGCCAACAACGGCGCCAGCACATCGACCATCAACGGTTTTCCGACACTGCCAAGCAACTCAAGCCCCTGCAACGTGACGATTCGATCAACCGTGCGCAACAAATCTTCAGGCAGTGAACTGCAGATGATCACTGCACGAATCAAACCGGCCTCTCTCGCCAGGCGCAAGAACGTCAAACCATCCATCCCGGCCATGCTCAAGTCACACAATGCAACGTCCACGCCTCCAGCCTGGGATATCACAGCCAGCGCATCCTTGCCGTCAGCCGCCTGAAAGATATTTTTGTACCCCAGACTATTAAGCGCACTGACTGCCGCCGTGCGCTGAAAGGCGTGATCTTCCAAGACCAATATACGAAGCGTGTTCACAAACCTGGAACCTCTTTCTATCAGTCGTTAATAGCGAAAGTCTGAATAATCTTTCAAGCAGGACGCCCGCTCACAAACTTTGCGTTGACTGAGAATTTCTGCATCCGCGAATACTAGCCAGACAAAGACCGCACGACTTTGAGAATTGTCTCATTTGGTTCGCTGCACCATTACCGCAAATATGAATACGCCACTGCCATATTACTGACTGGCTCGCACCTTTATCGCTTTAAGACAAATCCCAAAGACCCGCCACCACCGCACACCTAATATGGCCTGGCATTTCAATGCAGCACTTCACAATAACTTCGGATATAAACATGAAAAAGTTCGCTTTCGCAGTACTCACTCTTTCCGTACTGGCTGCCTCCACTGGTGCAGTGGCTGAAGAAGCCGCCAAAGCTGTCAAGGGCGGCAGCGGTCAAATCAGCTTCACCGGCGTTATCAATAACGACGCTTGCTCGGTAGATGGCGCCTTGGGTAACGACAAGATGATTGCCGTGGACATGGGCAGCGTGTCGATCAAAGACATGGGCACCGACTCCGCTCCGGGCGCCGGTCGTGTGGCCGCCAACGATTTCAACCTGAAAGTGAACTGCAACGCTGGCACCAAGGTTTCGATGCTGTTCAAACCAACCGTAAACGGCGGTTCGGGCCTGGTTGATGGCAAGAAAGTTCTCAAGCTACAGGGTGCAGACGCGGCCAAAGGCGTTGGTATCGCACTGCTGGACAGCAATGGCCAGTTGATCGACCTGAGCTCCGAAGCCACTGCCAAAGTGCAGACCAACCTGACTGGCGACGCAACCACAGGCGGTGACGGCACCCTGTCGTTCGCAGCCGCTTACGTCACCACCGGCGACAAGACCACCGCTACTGCCGGTACCGGTAACGCCACTCTGCCGTTCGTTCTCGAATACGAATAAGCAGCCCGCAATACCTGGACGGGGCCGCTGTGCCTCGTCCTTCCCGACCAGATTAATCGGTGAAATCTATGTTAAGTCGCTACTTTCCGCTTTGCCTGGGGCTTGCCGGGGTGTTGATGACGCACTCGGCATTCGCCAGCATCTCCTTGAGCTCCACCCGGATTATCTTCGATGGCGCGCACAAAGAGGCGAATGTCACCGTGCGCAACGGCGGACAAACCATTCTGGCGCAATCGTGGCTGGATGCCGGCGACACGGCTGGCAGCGCACCGCCTTTCGCAGTTACTCCACCACTGGCCAAACTTGAGCCCAATCAACAGCAATTACTGAGGATTCTTTATGAAGGCCGCGGCATGCCTGCGGACAAGGAGTCGGTGGTATGGCTGAACGTGCAGGAAATCCCCCAGGCCAGTGCTGCCGATGTCAACACGCTGCAATTGGCGGTACGTCAGCGTATCAAGGTCTTCTTCCGCCCGGACGGACTCGCCGGTGATGCCGCAAAGGCACCGGAGCAACTTGCATGGCAATTGGTCACTCAGGCTGGCAAGTCGGTGCTGAAAGTAAAAAACCAAAGCAACTACCACGTGTCGCTGGCGGATCTGAAAGTCGTTGCAGGGAAAAAAGCGGAATTGGTAATTGATTCGACAATGATCGTTCCAGGGGAAGTTCGCTCATTCAATCTGAAAGATCTGCCAGCTGGTACTTCGCATTTGAGTTTTTCAGCAATTAACGATTACGGCGCACAACAACGATTCGATGCACCACTAAGCGTTGCCGAAAGCCATGCCGAGCGCGTGAAAGATGCCTCCGCCCAGTAAATCCCCCGTCCCACCCTGCCAACTTACAAGCTATTCAAAAGTTCCGGACTCCGGTTGAAGCAACACGGACTGATAAGGCAAATTGCATGTTTTCCTCCCAACACCACACATCTGAAAGTTGTGTTAAGCATCATGTTGCGCGCCAGAAAAACAAAGCGGCGTTGGGCTGCCTGCATCCATTGTGCTTTGCTATCAACATGGCCATTTGCGGATTCGCCGTGGGCGCCGAAGCCCCGGCCGCAGTGGCGAGTGAATCTTTCAATACGCTGTTCCTTGAAGGTTCATCGGCGGTCGATCTGCAACCGTTGCTGAATGCCAACAGCGTCTTGCCAGGCCAATACCGCGTCGACGTGTTCAGCAACGGCACGCTGGTCGGGCGTCGCGATATCGATTTCGCGGCCAACCCGGTCAACGGCAAAGTCGAGCCACGCATCACCCTGGAACTGTTGCAGCAGCTGGGTGTGGACATGCGCAAACTGCGTGAGCAGGGTCTTGTTGACGAGCAGCACCCTGCCGATCACTACGACCTGCCTGCAATGATCGAGCAAGCGAGTCTCAATTTCGATGCCAACCGCCTGCGCCTCAATATCAGTGTGCCGCAGGTCGCCATGGCGCGTGGCATGCGCGGCTATGTAGATCCAGAGCTTTGGGACCAAGGCGTGGCCGCCGGTTTCATCAACTACCAGCTGAGCAGCACCCGCAGCAAAACCGATTACACCACGCAAATCTCCAATAACCTGGGGCTGCGCAACGGCATCAACTTTGGTGCCTGGCGTCTGCGCAACGAATCCAACCTGAGCAGCTCCACCGGCCGGCCCAATCGTTTTGTCAGCAACCGCACGTTCATCCAGCGCGACCTCACGGCGATCAAGGGGCAACTGAGCGCGGGTGAAATCTTTTCCGACTCGGATCTGTTCGACAGCGTGCGCTACCAAGGCGTCAAGATCGCTTCTGATGAAGGCATGCGTGCGGACAGTGAGCGCGGTTATGCACCGATCATTCGTGGCGTGGCGGAAACCAATGCGAAGATCGAGGTCCGCCAGGACAACTACATTCTCTACACCACCAATGTACCGCCGGGTCCGTTCGAGATCAGTGATATCTACCCATCGGGCTCCAACGGTGACCTGGAGATCACCATTGTCGAAGCGGATGGTCGGCGCAAGGTAACCCGGCAGGCGTTCTCCGCCCTGCCGACGATGGTGCGTGAGGGGCAACTGAAGTACAGCCTGTCGAGCGGCAAGTTCAACAACAACAGCGAGGGCTATGACAAACCGGCTTTCCTTGGGGGCACTTTCGCCTACGGCTTGACCAGCAATCTGACGGGCATTGCCGGCATTCAGGCGAGCAACGGCTTCAAGGCGCTGTCCATCGGTGCGGCGAAGAACACCTCGATTGGCGCGATGTCCCTGGACGTTACGCAATCGTCCAGCAAGGCATTCGGCAAAACCACCCAGGGCAGCAGTGTCCGCGCGCTCTATGCAAAGACCTTCACCGGTACCGATACCAGCTTCACCCTCGCCGCCTATCGTTATTCGACCGAGGGTTACCGCACGCTGACCGACCATGTGCAGGACACCAGCGCCGGCGCTACGCGGCGCGCGGGCAATGCCAAAACCCGTACAGATCTCACGGTCAACCAGACCCTTGGCGAAGCGCGCCAGTTCGGCTCGCTGTATTTGAATGCCAGTGACCAGCGCTATTGGGATCGCGGTGGCTCGCGCAGCTTTTCCGCCGGCTACAACAACAATTGGCGCGACCTGAACTACAACATCAGCCTGAGCAAAACCCAGGAATTCGGCGCACGCGGTGACACCAGCAACGATACGCAATTAAGCGTTTCAATATCGTTCCCGCTCGGATCGACACCACGCGCACCGCGTGCCTACGTTTCCAGTAACCATCAGAACGCCGGTACCAGCACGCAAGCCGGGATCAATGGTTATCTGACCGAGGACAGCGACACCTACTATTCCGTGCAGACCGGGCGCAGCGTCCAGGGCGAGCGCTCTGGCTCGCTCAGTCTGAGTACCCGTACGTCGATGGGCGATATGGGCTTTGGCTACAGCCGAGGCAGCGGCTATGAGTCGCAGAACCTGAGTGCGGCCGGATCGATCGTGGCTCATGCCGGCGGCATCAATATGGGCCAGACCGTCGGTGAAACGTTCGGCCTGGTGGAAGTCCCCGGCATGTCGGGCGTCGAAGTCAGCAGCTATTCGGGTGTGAAAACCGGCCTGAACGGCTATGCGGTTCTGCCTAACGCGCAACCGTACCGCGTGAACTGGGTAACGCTGGACACGCGCAACCTGGGCGGTGAGATCGAGCTGGACAATGCCACCCAACAACTGGTGCCAAGACGAGGTTCGGTGGTTCTTGCACGCTTCGAAGGCAGCAAAGGCAGACGCGTCCAGTTTGAACTGTACGATGCCAACGGCCAGCCGATTCCATTCGGCGCGGTGCTGTTGGATAGCGACGGCAAACAACTGGCATTGTCAGATCCGACGGGCAAGGCCCTGGCGCTGGTGACCAAAGATCACGGTGTCATCACCATCAAGTGGCAGGGCAAAAGCTGCCCCGTGCCATACAAGCTGCCGGAAAAGGTCGAAGGTTTGAACTACGAGCAATATCGGTTGGCCTGCTCTTCGAGCGCGAAGTAGACCGACCGCGAGTTTGTCACTCTACGCCCCCTCAGCCAGAACACAGCCCTGATGATTCAGGGCTTTTCAATGCGCACAGTTTGGACATTGCCGTCATCAATAACATCGGAGTTTGCAAAACAGCTGCAATGACCAGGCAATCACTCCCAAGGCGCCGGTGACCACGCTTCCACCAGCCTGTCGATAAACAGCCGAATCTTCGGCGACAGGTGTCGCTTGCTCGGATAAATCACCCGGATCGGCTCGGCAGCCTCGGCGTACTCTGCGAGCAACTGCACAAGCTTGCCACTGCGCAGGTCATCGTTGACCACATAGGATGGCAACGTCGCGATACCGAGGCCTGCCGCAGTCGCCTGATGCAAGGCTTCGGCGCTGTCCATTTGCAGCCGTCCGGCATGAATGACCGGCACAGGCTGACCATTGACGCGAAAATTCCACGCCAGCAATCGGCCGCCGCTGACGAAGTGCAGGCACGCATGCCCGGCCAGATCTTCGGGTGTCTGCGGTGCCGGATGTTCATTCAGATAATCGGGCGAGGCACAGGTGATCATTTGCTGGTAAGCCACCGTGCGCGTGAGTAGCCCGGAGTCTTCCTTGGGCGGACCGATGCGAATCGCCAGATCGAAACCCTCGTCGATCAGGTCGACCAGCCGATCGGAAAACGTCGCGTCGATGGCGAGCGACGGCCAGTCTCTCAGACAGCGCTCGATGTGCTGCACAACGTGCAGCCGGCCCAGTGCTACCGGCAGGCTCATGCGCAAGCGGCCGCTGGGCGTCGAACGGCGGAACGCCAAAGCCTCTTCGACCTCGTCCAGATCCTGCAAGATGCCCACACATCGCTCATACAGCACCCGACCATCGTCGGTCAGGCTCAGGCTGCGGGTGGTGCGGTTGAGCAGACGGACCTGCAGACGCGATTCGAGCCGCACGATCGATTTACCGACGGCCGAGCGGGTCAGCCCGAGTTGCCTGGCCGCCGCCGTAAAACTTCCAGTATCCACCGAGGCGACGAAGGCGGCGATGTCGTTCAGGTTATGCAGTTCCATGTGACCTCCGGGTTTGGCATTCAGGCGGCTTGGCACCGGTTATGGGGAAACCTATTCCCCAATCATGAGCATACCATTTCGATTAGTTAAGCCATCACTAACGTCTGATCGAGGTCATATGAACATTGAAGTAAAAGCAGCTGTACAAACCTGGGCCAACAGCCTCAGCGATCTGGTGCCCGTGCTGAAGGGTATCGATACCACCACTAAGATGAGCGACATCCGCGATGCCTACGCAAAAATGCTAGGGCAGAATCAACCACCGGCTGGCGTGAGGTTTGAAGCAGTCGACATGGGCGGCGTGCCCGCTACGCTGGTGACTCCGGATGAACTCAAGACCGACGCGGTGCTGATGTACATCCACGGCGGTGCCTACATCGTCGGTCGACCTGACGGCTACCACGGCATCGGCGGCAACTACGCAAAAATGCTCGGCGCGCGGGTGTACATGCCGGATTACCGCCTCGCACCCGAGCATCAGTTCCCCGCCCCCATCGATGACACTTTGCGCGCCTATGAGTGGTTGCTTGAGCAGAACATCGCCGCCAGCAAGATTGCCTTCGCAGGCGAGTCGGCGGGTGGCGCGATGGTGGTCAGCGTGATGGTCGCGGCAAAATCCAAAGGCTTGCCCTTGCCCGCAGTGGGTTCGTCCATCTCGCCATGGGCCAACCTCGAACACACCGGCGTCTCCATGAGCAATCGTGAAGGCCTTGATCCGCTGAACTCCAAGCCCGTGCTGGATATCCTCGCGCGAGCCTTTCTCGGCGACACCTTGGCCAACCATCCGCTGGCGTCGCCGGTGTTCGCCGACGTCACCGGACTGCCACCGATTCTGGTGCAGATCGGCGAAAACGAACTGATGCTCAGTGACGCCATGCGTCTGGCCAATCACCTGGCGGACAACCGCGTCCGGGTCAATCTTGAAGTGTGGCCCGGCATGTTTCACGCCTGGCATTTCTACGCGGGCATGCTGGCCGAGGGGCAGCAGGCGCTGGAGAGTTCGGTGCGGTTTATCGAGGCGGGATTGATTGAGGCTAATCGCTGATCAGACAGCATTCGCTGCTGATCGGCGACACTTCTGGCTGTATAGCTCGGCGTCTTGGCGGTATGGTGGTTTGCCGCCCGCCGAGGAACCGTGAATGCCGAAAAAACCACCAGCCCCTGAGAACACCGCCAGCGCAGCCGACATCGAACGCGCCATTCTGGCCTTGAACAAAATGGCCGAACGCCTGTGGGGCGACGGGCGTGAGGCCGAGGCCAAGGCCCTGCTCGATGCACTGGATGCGTTGAACCGCGCCCTCGACCGGATCCGCATCGGGGAAAGTCGCAGGGCCGTCACCCTGCACTGAATCAGAGCTGGTAAAACTCGCGATACCACTGCACGAACGCTTGCACGCCCTGCTCGATCGGCACCTGCGGGCTGAAGTCGATGCAGCGTGCCAGCGCCGATACGTCGGCCCAGGTCTTCAGCACGTCGCCCTCCTGCATCGGCAAATAACGGCGCTGAGCCTTGATGCCCAGTGCCTGCTCCAGACATTCGACGAAGCTCATCAGCGCCACCGGACTGCCGCGACCGATATTGAACAGGCGATTGGTGCCGCGCTCGGCGCTGAGTGCGGGCGGTTTGTCGAGCAGTCGGAAAACCGCTTCGACGATGTCATCGATAAAGGTGAAGTCGCGCGCCATTTCGCCTTGGTTGTAGAGGTCGATGGCGCGCCCGTTGAGCATCGCTTCGGTGAATTTGAACAGCGCCATGTCCGGTCGCCCCCACGGGCCGTACACGGTAAAGAAGCGCAGGCCGGTGGCCTGCAAGCCGTAGAGATGGCAGTAACTGTGCGCGAGCAGTTCGTTGGCGCGTTTGCTCGCGGCGTACAACGAAACCGGTTGATCGACCGGATCGTCTTCTGCAAACGGCATCTTGGTATTGGCGCCATACACCGAACTGCTCGATGCATAGATCAAGTGCTCTGGAGGGTGACGACGGCACGCTTCCAGAACGTTGAGAAACCCGACCAGATTCGACTGCGCATAGGCATCAGGATTGTCCAGCGAGTAGCGCACTCCGGCCTGCGCAGCGAGGTGAATGACCTGTTTGTAGTGGCCGTGTTCGAACAACGCGGTCAAAGCGCTCTGATCGACAATGTCCAGCCGCTGGAACGTAAAATTGACCAGCGTCTGCAATCTCTGCAAACGCGCCTGTTTGAGTTTGACGTCGTAATAAGGATTGAGATTGTCGATACCCACAACCTCTACCCCTTTGCGACATAAACGCATGACCGTGTGATAACCGATAAAACCTGCGGCACCCGTTACCAGAACACTCATGATTGCCTCGGCTCAGCGGTTTGACTTCAAGAAATATGCAGCACGAACATTTACCCGCGAACGACCGTAACTATTCATAGACGACCTTAATTACTCGGGCCAGCAGCATCCGACGCGAGGCATTTAAAATCCGAACTTCTTACGAATCGAAACATGTAAGATTGAAACTAATTTGCTATCACTCGCACCATCTAACGCCCGCGACTTCAATAACTATGAAAAGTTTAAAAAATCCGACGAAGAGTTTTCGCCCTTTCAAACCAATGACTTACAAACCATGGCCATCATCAGCGGATGAAAGGTAATGTTTTTGACTGTTAGCAATTGACAGCTTGCAAAGACTGGCCGATAACTTAGCACTGCCCGATGAGCTCGCGCCGACGCACACTTTTTGCTCTCAGGCTACTTATGTAATTGGATCCTGAAGGTCGCAACTGCGAACCGTGCGGTAGCTTTGCTTGAACAAAAGCGCGGACTCGTTATAGCCAAGACGGCCACGGATATAACAATAACCCAGCCAAGTTGATTCATTTTTGAAACACTTCTTCTGCCAATAAACATTGATGCATCTGGCTCGGCACTTTGCCTTGATCAGCCTACTACCTACTAGCAAGCATGACGGCTCGTCCCACGCTATCGGCCGCCCTGCTTAAACGATCGCTATGTATGGAGTACTCCAGCATGCTAACGGTTTGCCGCAACGGTTCTAACTGGTATTTATTGCAGTGCAAGCCCCGCCAGGATGAACGGGCACAACTCAATCTGCAGCAACAGAACTATTCGACCTTTCGGCCGCAACTGATGAGCGAGCGCAGTATTCGTGGCAAACGCCAACGAACCCTGGAATCGCTGTTCCCCGGCTACGTGTTCATTCAACTGAGCCGCGACGATAACTGGGCACCGATTCGCTCGACCCGTGGTGTCAGCCGCATCGTCGAATTCAACCATGTGCCCGCCCGCGTCGATGAAGACGTGATCGCGCAATTGCGTGAGCGCAGCCAGGAGTCGCTCGGCTTTCCTGCCGATCCGCAGCTCAAACCCGGCGAACCTCTGCAAATCGTCCAAGGCCCACTCTCCCCGCTTGAAGGCGTTTTTCTGTCGATGCAGGGCGACGAGCGGGTGATGATGCTGCTCAATTTCCTCAACCGCCAACAGCACGTCAGCGTCCCGCTGAGTTACCTCGAACGCCAGCGACAATAGTCCGGATCTGCTTCGCCCTGACCCCGACCCCCTTAATCAGGAGCGTGATCCATGGCTCTGAAGCCTCGCTGTTCCCTGGTTTTAGTCGTCGCCTGCTGTGCCCCCGAAGCTGCCTGGAGCGTTGAGCCGCAAGCGATCAATGTCTACGGCTTCGATTTCACCCCGACCTTTGCTTTGTCAGAAAGCTACGACGACAACTTTCGCGAAGTCGAACACGATGTCGAATCGACCATGGTCACCCGT
Source organism: Pseudomonas sp. Sample_9 (assembly GCF_004307535.1). Taxonomy (NCBI): domain Bacteria; kingdom Pseudomonadati; phylum Pseudomonadota; class Gammaproteobacteria; order Pseudomonadales; family Pseudomonadaceae; genus Pseudomonas; species Pseudomonas sp. Sample_9. The sequence goes on along the minus strand of NZ_RAZO01000048.1, from coordinate 32,573 downwards.
TTGGCGCCGGCCTTTGAGCTCAAGGCCGAGGATCGCAACAGCGCCACGCGGGTTATCTGGGAGCCGACCCGCTACATCTATCACAGCGCTTCGGACGCTTCGAACACCGCCCAGCGGCTGCGCGCCGACAGCATCATGGAATTCACCGATCGGCACCGGCTGAAGCTTGAAGCCGAGGCGCGTAAATACGAGCGCACCACCTCGACCGCCGTCGACGGCATCAACGACAAGATCGAGAGTCAGCGCGTCGGCGGCGTCTACACCTTTGGCGCGCGCAGTGCGCTGAACCAGATCGACCTCGGCGCCAGCTACGCACAGCTGCGCTACGACAACTCCGATGGCATCAACGATGACAAGGAGCGCAACACCAGCAATCTGACCAGCACCTGGTATCACCGCCTCGGCAGCAAGACCCGTGGCTTGCTCGAATACGACCACACCCGCTTCGACTACCTGCAATCGAACAGCCCGCGCAGCAGCCGCTCCGACGCAGTGCTGGCTGGGGCCGAGTGGGACATGACGGCGAAAACCACCGGCAAATTGCGCGTCGGTTACGAGCGCAAGAATTTCGACCAGAGCGGTTCCGACGACCTGAGCAACCCTACCTGGCAAGTGGATCTGGCGTGGAAACCGCGCACCTACTCAACCTTCACCTTTCTCGCCCGCCAGGCCATGGCCGAAGGCGACGACGGCTCCGACGCGGTGAAAGCCACCTTCACCCAGATCGGTTGGCGTCACGGCTGGACCGAACGCATCACCAGCGTTGCCGAAGTCGGCATGGGCCATTACGTCTACGAAGGCCAGGACCGTAGCGACGATTTGCAGGATTACAAACTCGGCGTGATTTACGAAATGCGCCGCTGGCTGGACGTCGAACTCGCCTATCGCCACCGCGACAACGACTCCGATGCCGACAACGAAAGCTTCACCCGCAATGTTTTCCAGATCACGTTCGACGTCAGTCTGTAGGAGGGTTGGGCCATGCATACGCGCCTGATTTTATTGTTGTTGCTGCTCTGGACAGTGCCCACGGTCGAGGCAGCGGACACTGACACCAATTACCGCCTGGCCGCTGGCGATGTCTTGCGCATCATCGTGTTCGGCGAGCCGGAGCTGAGTTTCAAGAAGATTCGCCTCAACGACGCCGGCACCTTCTCCTACCCGTTTCTCGGCGAAATCGTCGCCAAGGGCCTGACGCCCAATCAGGTCGAACAGAAGATCGTCGACGGCCTCAAGCAAGGCTATCTGGTCGATCCGAAAGTCAGCCTCAGTCAGATCGAATACCGCCCGTTCTACATCAACGGCGAAGTGCAGAAGCCCGGCAGTTATCCGTTTCAGCCCGGCCTGACCCTGGAAAAAGCCATCGCCCTGGGTGGCGGCCTGACCGAACGCGCCTCAATGAAACGAGTGACGATTCTGCGCGGCAGTGGTGGCCCGCCGGTCACCGAGAACATCTCGCGCACCACCGTCATCGCCCCCGGCGACACCATTTCCATTGCACAAGGCTTTTTCTGATCATGGACAACAGCCCAAGCACCTACCTCGAACGTCCGCTCCAGGCCCACTCGCAAACGCAAGCGGGCGATGAGTCGGACACCCTTGATCTGCTGCACCTGTGGCGCGTGGTCTGGTCGGCGAAGTGGAACATCGCCTGGCTGGTGCTGCTCAGTTGCGCGCTGGCCGTGGCGGCGCTGTCGTTCATCACGCCGCAGTACGTTGGCAGTGCGACACTGCTGATCAAGGACAAGACGCCGCCAGTGTTGAGTTTCCAGCAAGCCGCCGAATCCGGCGGCGCCACCACCACTGATTATTTGCAGACCCAGCAGGCGTTGCTGCAATCGCGGGAACTGGCCGAGCGCGCCGTGCGCAAACTTGGCCTGACTACCAATCCGATCACCGATCCCCGCCAGCAGGCGCAGAGCTGGTTCACTCCGCGCCAATGGCTGGCCGACCTCAATCGTGACCAGTGGCTGCCATGGCTGGACCTGTTGCCGCCGCCGAAGCCGCCAGCGACCGAAGAACAAGTGTTCAACGACGTCACGCAAAACCTGATGCTGCACACCAGCGTCAAGTTTGTCGGCAAGAGTCAGTTGCTGGAAATCGAAGTCGAACTACCTGACCCGGCGCTCGCTGCGGCGGTGGCCAATGCCCTCGCCCAAGGCTTCATCGACAGCCAGCAGGACACCAGCCTGAAGTCCTCGCAAAACAACACCAGTTGGATGAACACCCGCCTGGTCGAGTTGCGCGACAACCTGCGCGTTGCCGAAAACAAGTTGCAGGCCTACCGCGAGGAACAGGGTCTGGTCGATGTCGACGGCGTCGCCACCATCAGTGCCAACGAACTGCAGATGACCGGTAACCGCATGATCGATGCGCGCCGCGACCGTGCTGAAGCGGAGAGCCAGTTCCGTCAAGCGCAATCCTTGAGCAACGGCGATATCAGTCGTTTGTCCAGCGTGCCGGCAGTGTTGAGCAATCCGCTGATTCAGCAGTTCCAGGCTGATCTCGCCAAGGCTCAGGCCAAAGTCGAAGAGTTGTCGGGCCGCTACGGGCCGAAGCACCCGGCGCTGATTTCCGCCCGCTCCGAACAACGTACGGCGGCCAACAGCCTGCGCCTGCAAGTGCAGCAAGTGGTTGCCGGTATCGAGCGCCAGTATCAACTGGCAGTAGCCAGCGAAGACGCGTTGCGCAAATCCTTCAACAGCAACAAGGCGCAGATTCAGGACATTTCGCGCAAGGAATTCCAGCTGCGCGAATTTCAGCGTGAAGTCGACAGCACCCGGGCGCTGTACGAAACCTTCGTCACCCGCCTCAAGGAAACCGCCGCCACTTCCGACATGGACTCGGCCAAGGCGCGCATCGTCGACCCGGCGATCGCGCCGCTGGAAGCGAGCAAACCGCGCAAGAATCTGATCCTCGCCATCGTCGCGCTGGTGGCTGCGGTGGTCGGCGTCGCCCTCGCCTTCCTCTTCGATACCCTGAGCAACACGTTCAAGACCGACGACACCGTCGAGAGCCTGCTCAATGTGCCGCTGCTCAGCGTCGTGCCGTTGGTGATGAAAAAGAGCCGGCGGCAGTTGGCGCGTTTGTTCGAGGACAACGACCACCCGCGTTTCTGCGAAACCATCCGCAACCTGCGCACCTGGCTGATGCTGCAAAACAACGAACGCCCGGCGCAGGTGGTGCTGGTCACGTCTTCGGTGTCCGGCGAAGGCAAGAGCACCATCGCCAACAACCTCGCCTCGTCGTTGGCGCCGCTGGAGCGAGTGCTGCTGATCGATGCTGACATGCGGCAGCCGACGCTGTCGCTGAACTTCGATTTCCCGCCGGAAAGCCCTGGCCTCGCCAACCTCATGGCCGGCACCGCGCGGCTGGAAGACTGCATTCGCAGTGTCGGCAATCTCGACATGCTCCCGGCCGGCTGTCTCACGCCCTCGATGCTGGACCCGTTCGACGCACCACGACTGAAATCCTCGAGCAATTCCAGCAGCGCCGTGGCCCCCGCCCAGGATCTGCTCAGTTCGCCGCGCCTGGGTCGGCTGTTGCAGATTCTCAAGTCGCGCTATCGGCACATCATCATCGATTCGCCGCCGGCAGAAATCGTCAGCGACGCACTGTTGCTGGCCCAGCATTCTGATGCGGTGATCTACGTGGTCAAAGCGCAGAGCACGCCGGTCGGCCAAGTGCGCAAGAGCATCGCCGTGTTGCAGCAGAGCCAGGCGCCGGTATTCGGCGTGGTGCTCAATCAGGTCGATCTGCGCAAGGCGCGCAAGTACGGCCATGGCCATTCCCGTTCCTTCTACGACTACGACTTCGCCCCGCGCTGATCCTCCGGGCCGTGCCGCCCGGCAACAGCAAATCCTACCCTGTTCGACGAATCGGAGATCGCGCCGATGACCTCGCAATATTCCGCGCAAATGGCACACCGTCGCGGCCTCACCTTCTGGGTGCACTGGCTGTGCGCAATGACCCTGGTCAACCTGTTGCTGATTGTGCTGGTGCAATGGCGCATCGGCGATTTGCCCAGTGAATATCGGCTGCTGATCATCCTCACCGTGCTTGGCTCGATGCCGGTCTACGGCCTGGTGCAGGTCTACCACAAGCGCCATGGTCTGCTGGTCGGGCTCGGACGTTTGCTCGCCGGCTGGCTGATTCTGCTCGGGCTGCTGATGAGCATCGCCTTCGTCACCCAGACCAGCGCGTTGTTCTCGCGGCAAGTGGTGATTGTCTGGGCCGTGGTCGGTTTTCTCGCCCAGGCGGCGACGTTTCTGCCGCTGCATCTGTTCGTGCGCATGTACACCAAAATGATTTGCAACGAGCGCCGCGCGGTAATCATCGGCACCTGCCCGACCGCCCATGAACTGGCGCGCAAACTGCTCGACCCGGATCGCGCGCTGCTGCTCGGTTTTGTCGCGGCAAAAGCCGACAGCGGCCCGGCGCCGAGCATTCTGCCGCTGCTCGGTGAGGTCGAGGACATTCGCGAAATCATTACGCGGTTGCAGGCGCGGCGCGTGTACATCGTGCTGCCGATGGCCGAGGCAGCGACCATCGAAGCGCTGTACATCAACCTCCTCGACATGAACGTCGACGTGGTGTGGATTCCGGATCTGGGCAGCATGGTCCTGCTCAATCATTCGATCTCCGAGATCGAGCGGATGCCGGCGATCTATCTCAACGAAAGCCTGCTCACTTCGCACCCCGGCAGCCTGTTCTGCAAGGACCTGTTCGAACGCAGCGTCGCTGCGGTGGCGCTGATTCTGCTCAGCCCGCTGCTGCTTGGCGTGGCCATTGCGGTCAAGCTGACCTCGCCGGGACCGGTGCTGTTCAAGCAGAACCGCCATGGCTGCGACGGCGAAGTGATCCGCGTGTGGAAATTCCGTTCAATGCGCGTGCACGACGATCAGCAAGTACGTCAGGCCACCCGCGACGACGACCGCGTCACACCGCTGGGACGCTTTCTGCGGCGCAGCTCGATCGATGAGCTGCCGCAGCTATTCAACGTGCTGTTCGGCCACATGGCGCTGGTCGGCCCGCGCCCCCACGCGGTCACCCACAACATCTATTACACCGGCAAGGTGCGCGCCTACATGGCGCGGCATCGGCTCAAGCCTGGCATCACCGGGCTGGCACAGATCACCGGGCATCGCGGCGAAACCGAGACCGTGGAAAAGATGCAGCGCCGGGTCGCTCAAGATCTCAATTACATCAATCAATGGTCGCTGTGGCTGGACATCAAGATCCTGCTGAAGACGCCCTTCACCCTGTTCTCGAAAAACATCTACTGACAGCGGCCAGCGCTCTGGCCCACCCCGCCACGCATGAGGTTTTCCCATGAATGTGAGTGTATTCGGTATCGGTTATGTCGGACTGGTCCAGGGCGCCGCGCTGGCCGAGGTTGGCCACAACGTGCTGTGTGTGGATGTCGACGCGGCCAAGGTGCAGGCCTTGAACGACGGCACTCTGCCCATCTACGAACCCGGGCTGAAAAGCCTGGTGCGGGACAATCATCACAGCGGCCGCCTGCAATTCGGCAGCGATCTGGCCGCCGCCGTAAGGCATGGCGATGTGTTGCTGATCGCGGTCGGCACGCCGCCGGACGAGGACGGCTCGGCGGATCTCAAACATGTGCTCAGCGTCGCCCGCACCATCGGCGAGCACCTGCGCGGCGAGCAGATCATCGTCGACAAATCCACGGTGCCGGTGGGCACTGCGGACCGGGTGCGCGAATGCATCAGCGCCATCCTCGGCGAAACCGGCCGCGCTGCGCTGACCTTCGACGTGGTTTCCAACCCGGAATTTCTCAAGGAAGGTTGCGCGGTCGACGACTGCATGCGCCCCGACCGGATCATCATCGGCACCGACAGCCCGCGTGCCGAAGCGCTGATGCGCGAGCTGTACGAACCGTTCAATCGCAACCGCGAAAAAATCATCGTCATGGATGTGCGCAGCGCGGAGCTGACCAAGTACGCGGCCAACTGCATGCTCGCGACGAAGATCAGTTTCATGAACGAAATGGCCGGGCTCGCCGAAAAGCTTGGCGCCGACATCGAAATGGTTCGCCATGGCATCGGCTCGGATCCGCGCATCGGCTACCAGTTCATCTACCCCGGCATCGGTTACGGCGGTTCGTGTTTTCCCAAGGATGTGCGGGCGTTGATCCATGCCGCCCACGGCGTAGACATCGATGCGCGCCTGCTCCGCGCGGTGGAATCACGCAACAACGAGCAGAAAAGCACGCTGTTTCACAAGATCGCCGAGCACTTCAACGGCGCGCTGGAAGGCAAAACCTTCGCGCTGTGGGGCCTGAGCTTCAAGCCCAACACCGACGACATGCGCGAAGCCCCCAGCCGCGTGCTGATGGAGGCGTTGTGGCGAGCCGGCGCCAGCGTGCAGGCGTTCGACCCGAAAGCCATGGAACAGGCGCAGCAGCTTTACGGCCCGCGCGATGACCTCTCGTTGGCGGGGACCAAAGAGGCGGCGCTGAAAAATGCCGACGCGCTGGTGATCGTCACCGAATGGCAATCGTTTCGCGCGCCGGACTTCGAACTGCTCGCGCGGCAACTGAAAAATCCGCTGATCTTCGATGGCCGCAACCTCTTCGATCCGCAACGCCTCAGTGCACGCGGCTTCACCTACATCAGCGTTGGCCGACCGACCTGCGCCGCCGAAACACAGGATCTCGCATCATGATCCGCCTGGAATTGCTCGACCGTTATTCGCCGGCCCTGCTGGAATCCAACCGGGCGTTCTCCTTTCTCAACTTCGCCTCGATCGGCAGTTTCATCCGCCAGCCGCCGCCGTCGCTGGCGTATTTCTGCGACGGCATGCTGATGTCCGGGTTCATGTCGCGCATCACCGGGCGCGCGGTGCAGCGGGTCAGTTTCGATTTCACCTCGATTGCCGATCCGGTGTTGCGCGAGTCTGAGCAGCGCGGCAAACGCGTCTACGTGGTCGGTGCGCGGCAGGCCGAGCTTGATCGTTTCGTGGAAAAGCTCGGCATGCAGTACCCGCACCTGCAACTGGTCGGCGCGCACAACGGTTTCTTCGATGTCGAGCAAGGCACCGCGCTTCAGGCTGACATCCGCCGGCAGCGGACCAATCTGCTGCTGGTCGGCCTCGGCGCCGGTCTGCAGGAGCGCTTTATCCTCGAAGCACTGCGCGGTGGTTTCAGCGGCGTGGCGTTCACCTGCGGCGGTTTCATTCGTCAGGAGGCCAATGCCAGCGAGCGTTACTACCCCGACGCGATCAATCGCCTGCACCTGCGCGCCTTTTACCGCATGTACCGCGAGCCGCACACGATCAAGCGTTACCTGCTCGACTACCCGAGCAACGCCCTGCGCCTGACCGAACTGATTCTGCGCCAGCAAGTGGCAATCAATGTCACTGCCCCATGAGGATTGTGCCGATGCATATTCTGTTCACGCTCAAGGATTACCAGACTGGCGGCGGCGTCGAGTGCGTGCAGCAACGCCTCGCCGAGCAGTTTCTGGCGGACGGTCGGCGGGTGAGTTTTTTCGTCATGAACGGCGATTCGCCCAACGTCGACGGCGCGCCGAGCATGGCCGGTGGCGGCAGTGGGCTCGCGGGCTGGCTGAGATCGATCGCGCTGCTGCGCCGGCTGATTCGCCGCGAAAGCGTGACGCACCTGATTGGCGCCAAGGAGCAGGCCAATCTCTGCACCTGGTTCGCCACCCTGGGCACTTCCTGCAAAGTCATTTACACCCGCCACGCCGCGCTGGATTGTGCCGAGCAGAACACCGGGCGCGCCAGCCTGCGGCTGTTGTACGCGCTGTACCTGTGCGGCAGCGGCAAGGTGGTCGCGGTGTCCCACGGTCTGCGCCAGTCGCTTGCCGGGTTGATGCCGTGGGGGCGACCGCGCATTCGTTATTGCCCGAACGCAGTGATCAGCGAACAACTGATGCGTGCGGCACAAGCGCTGCTGTCCGGTGGCGTGCCCCATCATTACTGGCTGGGGATCGGCCGACTGGTGGAAACCAAGGGCTTTGATCTGCTGCTCGAAGCCTACGCGCTGGCGGCGCAACAACGCCCGCTGCCGTATCTGGTAATCGCTGGCGACGGCCCGTTGCGCGCGCAGCTTGAAGCGCAGGCACAACGGCTGGGCATCGAACGTCTGGTGCATTTCACCGGGCATCTGCGCAATCCCTATCCGCTGATCCGTCATGCGCAGTTGTTGGTGCTCAGCTCTTTGCACGAAGGTTTGCCGACGGTGTTGGTCGAGGCGCTGGCGTTGGGTACGGCGGTGATCTCCACCGATTGCGGCAGCGGACCGCGCGAGTTGCTCGATGATGGGCGCCTCGGGCGTTTGGTCGGTGTCAATGATGTGCCGGCCCTGACCGAGGCAATGCTCGACAGTCTGGCCAACCGCGAAGCGGCAGCTCCAGCCCGACATTCAGTCAGCGAAGCGATCCTGCCCTATACCAGCCAATACGCCGCCCAGGCCTATTACCAAGTGTGGAACCGATGAAAAAGCTGCTGATCATCCTCCAGGACCTCGGCGCCGGTGGCGCGGAGAAAATGATGGTGCGCCTCGCCGGTGCCTTGGTCGAGGCCGGCAACGAAGTGACGCTGCTGATGCTCACCGGTGCCGGCATCAATCAACCGGCGCTCGATCCTCGGGTCAGGCAAGTGTTGCTCGACAGCCCGCGCAGCGCCGCCGCCGTGCCGGCGCTGATGCGCTTTTTGCGCAGCAACCGCTACGACGCGCAACTGGCGGTGCTCACTCACGTCAACGTCGTCGCGATTGCCGCCGCCGCGTTGTCCGGTACCTTGGCGCGGCTGCATGTCAGCGAGCGCAATGCCTTTTCGCGGGACAAGCATGTCAACCCGGCGCTGTCGGTCAAGCTCGCCTACTGGCTGGCGCCGTGGCTGTACCGGCTGATTCCCAATCCGGTGATCTGCGTATCGCGAGGTGTCGCCGAGGATCTGGTCGACACCACCATCGCCCGCCCGCGCGATGTGACCACCGCTGACAACCCGGTGCTCGACAACGATTTTCGCGACAAGCCTGCCGCCGCGCCCAGCCATCCCTGGCTGAAGAACAAAACCACCCCGGTGATCGTCGCCGTGGGTCGGCTAGCGCAGCAAAAAGGCTTCGACACTTTGATCGACGCCTTCGCCCGCCTGCCGCAACGCGATGCGCGCCTGATCATTTTCGGCGAAGGCGCATTGCGCGCTGAACTGCTCGCCCAAGCGGCGGCGCTTGGCGTCGCGGAGCGTTGCGATCTACCGGGTTACGCCAGTGACCCTATCGCCGAGATTGCCCGGGCAGATTGTTTTGTCTTGTCGTCACGCTTCGAAGGCAGCCCCAACGCTTTGGTCGAAGCGCTGTCGACCGGCACGCCGGTGGTAGCGACCCGCTGCCCGTATGGCCCGCAGGAAATTCTCGCCGATGGCGCCGTGGCGCCCTTGGTCGAGGTTGACGATCCGGCCGCCCTCGCCGCCGCGATCAGTGCACAAATGGCCACGCCGCGAGCCGTGCATCGCCAGCGCCGTATCGAGGCCGCCGCGCGCTTTGTCAACGCTCGCGCGGTGCAGACCTACCTCAAGGCGTTACTCGGGAGGCGCTGAGATGAACCGCCTGCAAGTGCGTTATTCGACGCTGGCCGACGCCTTCACCTTGTTTGGCGTGCTGTTCTATACGCAAGTGATCGGCTTCTTTCTGCGCCTGGGTAATGTCAGCACCCTGGACGATGCCCAGCAGGATCTGGAAGGCAATCTGGCCAATCAGGTCTGCGGCTTGCTGACCTTGCTGGTGCCGCTGTTCTTTTTCATCCGCCACAAGGTTTTTCTCAGCAAGAGCTTCTACCGTCAGAATCTGTTTTTGCTGTTGTTCCTGGGCTGCGTGGCGGCGTCGATCAGTTGGTCGAGCGAGCCGATGCTCAGCTTCAAGCGTTTCGTTGCGCTGCTCAGCGTAGTGTTCTTTGCCGGTTTCATCGCCTGGCGCTACAGCATCGAACGGATCGCGTTTCTGTTCGGCTGCGTGATCGGCGCGGCGGCGTTGGTCGGCTTGATCTTCGCCGTGATTCGCCCGGACATCGCCTTTATTTCCGGCGGCATCCGTGACGGTGCGTTTCGCGGGGTGTTCGCAGAAAAGAATGCCGGTGCACGCCTGAACGCTATTGCGATCCTGTTGCTGCTGCCGATGATCCGCCAGCGCAACCCGATGGCCATGCTCTACGGATTGTTCGCGCTGATTGCCATTGGCCTGGCGCAGTCGGCCACGGCGATTGCGCTGATCGTCGCCGGCACTGCCAGTTACGCCTACTTCATCACGCTGATCCGCTTGCGCATCAACCGTTCACTGTTGGCTTTCACGGCGGCGACGCTGGTGTTCTTCCTTCTGTGTGGTGTGCTCTATGCCAACTACGCGATGCTGCTGGAACTGGTGGGCCGTGACCCGTCGCTTACCGACCGCACGCTGATCTGGGAACTGCTCCAGCCGCTGATCGATGACCAGTTCCTCAAGGGCTACGGCTTCGGTGCGTTCTGGGCGAGTGCCGATGCCGATGCGTTCATTACCCGCTGGGGCTACATCGGCAATGCCCACAGTGGCTACGTCGAAACCCTGCTCAATGGCGGCTTGATTCAGTTGATCGCCCTGCTGCTGATGTTTGCCCAGACCCTGAGCAAGCGCTACCGGGCAATCACCGCCGACCAGTCGGCGCGCTATCAGGCCTGTGCGCTGGTGATCATCGGCCTGTTCGTGGTGACCAATTACGTCGCCTACGTGATCCCCAACTATCGCTCGGGCGAGTTCCTGATTTTCTGCGTGCTAAGCCTGACCTTCCGCCACCACCTCGTCACCCGTACCCAGCCGCTGCCAGCCGCTAAACCTCGGCCAATGCGCGGCACTTTCCGGGAGCAACGCCCATGCTGAATGATCCGTCAGCCGTCACCGTGTGCGTGGTGATTCCGCTGTACAACGCCGCCGCCAGCATCCAACGCACACTGAATTCGGTGTCTGCACAGACTCGCCTGCCGGACAAAGTCATTGTCGTCGATGACGGTTCCAGTGATGCCGGGCCAGAGATCGTCAAGCACTACGCCGCGCCCTTCCCCATCGTGCTGTTGCAGCAGCCCAATCAGGGCCCGGCCAGTGCGCGCAATCGTGGCGTATTCAGTGCCGAACAAACCTTTATCGCCTTCCTCGATGCCGACGACCGCTGGCATCCGGAAAAACTGCAAAAACAACTGGCGCTGCACGCGGAGTTGACCCGACAGGGACGCAAAGTCGGCTTGATCGATTGCTTTCAGATGAGTGAATTCAGTGATGGCAAACGTCAATTGGAAGATCGCTGCAAACACGGCGAGCACTTTGCCGATTTCATGCGCGAGAACATCATCAACGGCACCTCCGGCGTGCTGGCCGTGCGCGAGATCATCGTCGCCATTGGCGGCTTTGATCAGAGCCTGCGTTTTGCTGAGGATCGCCTGTTGTGGACGCGCATCGCGGAAATCAGCGAGATCCACAGCGTGCCGCAGATCCTCCACTGGCGCGCCGTCAACGCCGCCAACATCACCGCGCAACCGCACAAGTATTACCCGCACAAGCTGCGCTTCATCCAGCTGTACCTGGCGCGTTACGGCACCCGGCTGAACCAGCAGCAACGGATCTATTTCGTCCTCGCCAACCACGCCGAATTTCTCAATGCGTTTTCCCGGCGCGGCGATCATCGGCGGGTCATCGAAGTGTTCCGGCAGATGCTCGGGCATTCGTGGCAGACGCTGTTGTTCTCCCGGGGCAAACCGACCCTGCGCTACCTCTACGCCTGCTTTAAAAGCCTGGGCAACAGCCGCTGAATTTCAGGGATCGCGCCATGGCCAACCGTCGCCTGATGACCCTCGTATGGATTTTCACCGAGAAGTTCGGCCTGATCTTTCTGTCGATGATTACCTTTGTCGTCTACGCGCATCTGCTGACGCCGACGGAGCTGGGCATCGGCACGCTGATCATCGCCGTGGTCGAAGTGGTCGGCATTCTGTTCTCGTCGATGCTGGAAGATCCGCTGGTGCGCCTGCAACGTGTGGAAGACAAACACATCAGCAGCGTGTTCTGGTTTTCCGTGCTGGTCAGTCTGTTGTCGATTGCGTTGATTACGCTGGCGGTGGTGTTCTACACGCCGTCCACCGCGCTGCGCTGGATGACCGCCGTGGCCTCGGTGAAAATCCTTTTCACCCTGATGGCGCGGGTGTATGTGGCGCAGATGCGCCGCAGCGGCAATTTCAAGTTGCTGGCCTCGCGCACGTTGCTCGGCAAAGTCGCTGGCGGGGTCGGCGGCGTGGCCGTGGCGCTGTTGGGTTTCGGTCCGTGGGCGGTGGTCGCTCAGGCGCTGATCATGGACGGTATTTCCACGCTGGTGTTGATGCGCAGCGAACGTCGGCGCATTCCTTTTCTGATTGATCGCCAGGTGCTGGACGAACTGCTGCGCGCCGGTCTCCCCGTTTGCGTCAACGTCATGAGTTCGCAAACCCTGCAACGCGGCGTCAACCTGATTCTCGGCCTGACTGCCGGGGCGCATGCGGTGGGCATGTTCAACCTGGCCATGCGCATCATCGACCTGCCGCGCTCGGCGATCTACAACGGTTTGATGAGTTACGCCTTGCCGGTGTTCGCCCGGCGCAGCGCTGAACCGTCGCGCCTGATCGGCGTGATAGGTGATTCCACGGCGATCAGCGGTTTCGTGCTGACACCGCTGTTCTTCGGCATCGCCCTGACCGCCGAAGACATTATCCTGCTGATCTTCGGCGCGAAATGGGCCGATGCGATTCCCTTGTTGCAAGTGCTGGCCTGCACGGCGGCGCTGGGCAATCTGGCGCTGTACGCAACTACAGCGCTGGTGGCGGTCAATCGCACGCACCTGACGCTCAAGGCCGAAGTCGCCACAACTCTGCTCGCGCTGGCGCTGGTCTATCTGTTCGGGTCGAGCTACGCCGGCATGGCGGCGGCACTGGCATTGCTGCTGCGTATGCTGCTGATCACGCCGTTGCAGGTACGCGGCCTGCGCGCCGCCATCGGTTATGACTGGCGCAGCTTCTTCCAGTCCAGTTACCGCAGCCTGT
>NZ_RAZO01000048.1:0-19393 GCF_004307535.1 Pseudomonas sp. Sample_9 | reverse complement strand
GCCGCCATCGGTTATGACTGGCGCAGCTTCTTCCAGTCCAGTTACCGCAGCCTGTCTGCCTCTGGCGTGATGGTCGTCGCGGTGCTGTGGCTGTCGCCGCAGACCGGCCTTTCCGGTTATGCGCACCTGGTCGCTGACATCGTGATCGGCACGCTGACCTACGCTTTGGCCTACAGCCTGCTGCACCCACGCTGGCCGCAAGAATTCAAGTTGGTGTTCACCGCCCGCTGAGCCGGATTTCCTCGCAATGGAGCACGTCGTCATGCGCAAAACCACGTTGATCACGGGCGGTGCCGGCTACATCGGTTCGCACACGGCATTGCAACTGATCGAGTCGGGCCGCTCGGTGCTGATCCTCGACAATCTGTGCAACAGCAGCCGTGAGGCCATCGCACGGCTGGAACTGTTGAGTCATTCGCACATCGACTTCATCGAAGGCGATATACGCGACGCAGCTCTGCTGGAGGAGATTTTCAGCACCTACGCGATCGACGCGGTGCTGCATTTCGCCGGGCTCAAAGCGGTTGCGCAAAGCGTGCGCCGCCCCATGGATTACTACGCCAACAATGTGGTCGGCACGCTGAACCTGTGTCAGGCGATGGCCCGCGCGCAGGTGTTCAATCTGGTGTTCAGTTCCTCGGCGACGGTGTACGGCGAGCCCGCCCGCATGCCCATCATCGAAGACCACGGCACCGGCAAACCGGCCAATCCGTACGGGCGCTCGAAGCTGGTGATCGAAGAACTGCTCAGCGACCTCGCCCTTGCCGACTCGCGCTGGAGCATCGCAGTGCTGCGCTACTTCAACCCGATCGGCGCACACGAGAGCGGCCTGATCGGCGAAGCGCCCAATGGTCGACCGAACAACCTGCTGCCGTGCCTGACGGAAGTTGCCAGCGGCCAGCGCGCGGCGTTGACCGTTTATGGCAACGACTATCCAACGGTCGACGGCACCTGTATCCGCGATTACATCCATGTGCTGGATCTGGCCGAAGGTCATCTCAAGGCACTGCAGGTTTTGCAAGGCACTGAGCATGGCCTGCACGTATGGAACCTCGGCACTGGCACCGGCTACAGCGTGTTGCAGATCATCAGCGCCTTCGAAGATGTCAGCGGCCTGCGCATTCCCTATCGCTTCGCCCCGCGCCGCGCCGGTGATATCGCCGAGTGCCGCGCCGACGCGAGCAAGGCCGGGCGCGAATTGGGCTGGCGGGCGCAACGCGAACTGACGCAAATGCTCGTCGACAGCTGGCGCTGGCAGACCAACAACCCATGGGGCTACCGCCCGCAACCGGCGCTGCTGCTGGCGGTGGGCACTTGAACCGGGGCAAATCCACGTTAGGGACGACTCATGAACAGATCACGTTGCTTGCTGTTTGTCTTGCTGCTGCTGAGCGCTGGCGCCAGCGCCAATATTCCAGGACCGGTCACGAATGGACTGGTGTTGTGGCTGGACGGCAATGATCCGGCCTCGATGACACTGGAGGGGCAAAACCAGGTCGTGCGCTGGCTGGATAAATCCGGCAAGGGCAACGACGTAGTCGTCGACAATCGCGCGGCGACGACTTTGCCGACGCGGGTCGACAACGCGCTCAACGGCCACGGCGTGGTGCGTTTCAGCGGCACGGCGGCGTTCATGGGCCAGGCGATCCGCACGAGCAAAGGCCCGGTGACGGTGTTCGTTGTCTCGCGGCGCTTGCCGGAGCAGGCCGGCGGCAAGGCCTGGCAACGACTGTTCAGCTCGCGGCCGCAACTGGCGGATAACGATAACGTCGCACCGAACTTCGGCATCAGCGTGCAGCAAACCACCGCGTACGAACCGGCGCTGGCGTTGCTGGAAACCAGTGACGTGCCGATCGGCCCGTTCGCGGTGGCGCGCAATGTGGTTGGCACCTCGGAGATCCTGCGTGGCGACATCGCCGAAGTGCTGGTTTATGACCGCCCATTCAGCAACCAGGACGAACGCCGTAACGTGTTCGACTACCTCGCGCAAAAATGGGCGGTCACCGTTCCGCAACAGGCCGATGCGTGGACCCGCGTCGGCCCATTAGGCCCGACCCCGACTCACGTTACCCCCGACCTGCCGTTGTCGGATCAGGCCAATGCCGGCGGCTGGAAGCTCGATACGCGTCTGTCCGACGAATTCAACGGCAGCGCGCTCGATGCCCAACGCTGGCACGTCAACAACGCCACCGGCACTGATTCCCTCGGGCGCAAACCGGCGCTGTTTTTGCCGGAGAATGCCAAGGTCGGCAGCGGCAATCTGAACATCACTTTCCGCAAGCAGACTCTGCCGGAGAAATACGTCGCCTTGGGCTACAAGGACTACAGCTCGGCGATGGTGCGCACCAACGAGCGCGGGATGTACGGCTATTACGAAGCGCGGGCGAAACCGATGAACTCTGCCGGTTCCAGTGCGTTCTGGCTGGCGTGGACCGGGCTGCCGGACAACGCCACGGAAATCGACATCTTCGAAATCGGCGGCAAGACCCGCAATGAAGCGTTCGACTATCGGTACAACATGAACGCGCATGTCTGGGCCAGACCGCAGAATGATCAACACCTGAGTTCCGGCAGTACCTGGATTGCACCGTGGCGGCTGGCCAATACCTTTCATGTCTACGGCTTTGACTGGCAACCCGAGACCTTGCGCTGGTACGTCGACGGCGTGCTGGTCCGGGAGGCGAAGAACAACTACTGGCACTTCCCCATGCAAATCGTCTTCGACAGCGAAGCGATGTGGGACTGGTTCGGCGTGGTCGACGATGCTGACCTGCCGTCGGTGTTCCGCATTGATTACGTCAGGGTCTGGACCCGCTCAGCGCAATAGCAGCGCCTTCAACGGTTGTGCACCATCGCCTGCATCTGCCACAGCGTGCGGAATCGCCCTTGGCTTTCGCGCAGTTCTTCGGGAGTGCCGTCCTGGACGATCTCACCGTCCTCGAGCACCAGCACCCGATCAAAATTGGCGATGGTCGAGAGGCGGTGGGCCACGGCGAGTACCGTGCGGCCGCGCATCAGGTTGCTCAGTGCGCGCTGGATGATCGCTTCGGAATCGGAATCCAGTGCCGAGGTCGCCTCGTCGAGAATCAGGATCGGTGCGTCCTTCAAAAATGCCCGCGCCAGCCCGAGACGCTGGCGCTGCCCACCGGACAAGGTCACCCCGCGCTCACCGACCGGCGTGTGATAACCCTGCGGCAGCGCCTGGACGAACTCGTCGCAAAACGCTTGGTGCGCCGCATCGATGATCTGCTGCTCGGTGGCGTGCGGTTGGCCGTAGCCGATGTTTTCCAGAATGCTGCGATTGAACAGCGTTGGCTCCTGCGGCACTACCGCGATCTGTCGGCGCAGGCTGTCCTGGCTGACGGAGCGGATGTCGCGGTCGTCGATCAGGATCACCCCGCTGCGCACATCATCCAGACGTTGCAGCAAACCGAGCAAGGTCGATTTTCCCGAGCCCGAGGTGCCGGCAATGCCGACGCTTTGCCCGGCCGGAATATCGAGAAAGAAATGCTCGAAGACCTTGCGCCCATCCGGGTAGGCGTAACTGACGTCGAGCATTTTGATGTGCCCGCGCGTCGGCGCCAGTTCCTCCAAGGCGTCGCTGAGCTCGTGGGGCTGGGCGACGATGCCCAGGGTTTCGCTGATGACGCCCATCTGCTGGCTGGTTTCCACCAGGGCCAGCGCCAGTTCGCGCGATCCGTGCAGGATGCGGAAGGTCAACGCGCTGACCATCACCACATCCCCCGCCGTCACCTGTCCCGCTCGCCAGAGCAGAATCGCCCAGCCGAGCATGCCGCCGGCCATAACGGTCAAGCAGATGTCGTGCAGTACCCGGGCTTTTTCCATGTACATCCAGCTGCTGCGGTGCGAATCGGCTTCGATGCCAATCTCGCGCTCCAGGCGCAGGCGCTCGCGTTCACGCCCGGAAAAAGCCTTGATCGTCCATACGTTGGAAACCAGATCGACAATCTCGCCACCGACCCGCGCCGACTGCGAAGCGAAAGCGATGTGGCGGCTGCGGCCGCGCACGCCGAATAGGGTAATCAGCGCGGCGACAACGATCACGCAACCGACCAACGCCAGCGCCATCGCACCGTGCACCGCCAACAGCAAGGCCACGGCACCGATGAAATCCACGCATGGCGGCACGATACGCCAGGTCAGCCCGCCATACACTTTGTCGGCAGCGGCACCGATCGCCGAGACGCGATTGGCCAGCGAGCCGGAGAAATGCCGCCGGAAATAACGCATCGGGTGGCCGGTCAGATGATGGAACAGGTCGACGCGCAGATCCGCACAACTGCCGACGATGGTGTGGCAACCGACCCAACCGCCGAGGCGCCACAGCAGGTTTTCCATCACGATCAACGCCATGAACAGGCCGAACGCGTGCCAGACCTGTTCCGCCGCCGACCCGGCGGCCATGGCATCGACCAGCAGTTTCATGCCGTATTGAACCACCACCGCACAGCAAGCCGCGCCGATCACCAGTGCGACCATGGCGACGAAGTGCGCCGGGCGAATTCTTATGTAGCGCCATAGAAACGCGGCGGCTGACGCCGGCAACGGTTCATCGCGCCTGCGCTGAAAGTTCATCTCCCTTGCCCCTCAGCGCGCCGGCCATTGATCCTGGGCAAACACGCGGCAACCCGTTCGGGCACTTGCGCCAACTCGACGTGCAACGGGTGAAACGCCGCGCGCTCACCCTCGCCATCGGGATAACCAAACACACCGGTGGGGCAATAACGGCCGTTATCCCAACCGGGATAATCGAGAAACGGGTACCAGCAAATCCCCTGCACCGGCACACCGCGTTCGAGCGCCAGTAGCGTCTGCTCGACGATGTAGGCCAGCCACGGCAGGCGTTCCTCATCTTCGGCACCGGTTTCGGCGATCAGCACTGGCCGCTGATAACGCTGGTGCAGTTCCTTGAGCATGCCCGACAACGGCCGGAAGTCGCGCTCGCCGCGAAGGATCCGTCGGCCGTGGAAATACCACTGGTTATGCGCATAGAAATTGGCGCCGACGATATCCAGGTAATGCTCCTGCCCACCCAGACCCGGCCATTCGCGGCCGGTGAGCAGATCCCACGCCTGGAATTGCGACAATCGATAGGCTTCCGCCGCTTCGATATCGTCGCTGCGCCTGGAGCCAGCGATTACATGGATCAACGGGTCGCACTGGACGAATCGCGCATTCGGCGCCTGTTCGCGAATCGCTTCGATCGCAGCAATGCTCGCCCGCACCAGTTGATGCTTGAGTTCCTGCGCGCGCCCGCGTGCGTTCGGGTTGAAGTACGCCACCTCGCCTCCCGCCCAACTCCAGAAGGAAATCTCGTTGATCGGCGAGTAGAACGGCACGCTTACGCCTTCGTCCATCATCAGCTTCGCTGCAGCAGCGGCGAAACGGGCGAAGCGCTCGACGAACGCCGGGCGCCAGATATCCAGATCATCCGGGTAGCCGTAATGGCACAGATCCCAGACCACCTGCACTTGCTGCGCTTGCGCCGCTTTGAGCATCGGCATAAAACTGCTCCAGTCATAGCGCCCGGGGCTGCGCTCGATCAGGTGCCAGCGCAAGCCGTCGCGGGCGCAACGAATGTTCAACCCGCTCAGTCGCTGGTAGTCCTTGGCGGCCCAGCGCGCATGCCCGGTGTCGGCCAGCAGATCCAGGCGCCGACCGTCCTGGCGGCGCTGGCTGGAACATTCGAAACCGGCCATGACGAAGCTGCTGAAGATCGAAGAAGCATCTGCGCCGGGCTCGTCGCCTTTCGGCTGCGCGGTCATGGAATATCGACCTCGGTTTCAGCCGTGGTTTCTGCCTGCGCCGCTTGAATATCCCGATACAAGGCCAGCGCCTGGCCCACCACCTGATCCATGTTGTAATACTTGTAGGTGCCCAGTCGGCCAAGGAATGTGACGTTCGGGATCTGCTCGGCGAGCGCGCGATAGCGTTTGTACAGCTCAGCGTTTTCCGCGCGCGGCACCGGGTAATACGGGTCGCCGTCGTCACACGGATATTCGTAAGTGATGCTGGTGCACGGGTGTGTTTGCCCGGTCAGGTGCTTGTATTCGGTGATGCGCGTGTACGGCACATCCGCGTGCGGATAATTCACCACCGCCACTGGCTGATAGTGTTCCTGCTCGAGGGTCTGGTGTTCGAAGCGCAAGGACCGATACGGCAAACGGCCCAACTGGAAATCGAAGTATTCGTCGATCGGGCCGCAGTAGATCAAGTGAGCGTACTTCACCTCGTCGCGTACAGCCTTGAAATCGGTGCCGAGCAGCAGATCGATGTTCGGGTGATCGAGCATGCGTTCGAACATTTGCGTGTAGCCGCCCGAGGGCATGATCTGGAAGGTGTCACCGAAATAGCGGTCGTCTTCGCTGGTCCGCGTCGGAATGCGCGAAGTCACCGATTTATCCAGTGCCGAGGGATCCAGCCCCCACTGCTTGCGCGTGTATCCGCGAAAGAATTTTTCGTAGAGCTCACGGCCGATCTGATTGACCACGACGTCTTCTGACGTGCGAATGGTCGCCACCGGTTCGGCGCGTTCGGCGAGAAACACTTCGGCTTCTTCGGAGGACATCGACAGGCCATAGAGCGAATTCAGCGTGGTCAGATTGATCGGAATCGGCACCAGCTTGCCGTCCACCTGCGCGAGCACGCGGTGTTCGTAGGGCCGCCATTCCGTGAAGCGTGACAGGTAGTCGACGATCCGTTGCGCGTTGGTGTGAAAGATGTGCGGACCATAGCGGTGCACCAGTACCCCGGCCTCATCGTAATGGTCGTAGGCATTGCCGGCGATATGCGGGCGCCGGTCAATCAGCAACGCCCGGCGGCCCAATCCTTCGGCCAGACGTTCGGCGATGACACTGCCGGCGAACCCGGCACCGACGATCAGGTAGTCATAGGCTTCGCCGGACTTTGCGCGCTCAAGGCTTATCGTAGGCATTCGATCTGCTCCTGCATGAAGCGGCTGGTGTTGTCCCACGACATGCCGGCGATTGCGGCATCGGCGCGCTGCAGAAATTCGATGGTGCCTTTGAGTGGCAAAGCTTTTTCGATCGCCTCGACGAAGGCCTCGGCAGTGTCGGCGATGAACACCGCGCCGCTCTCGCCGTAGCCGCTGATCACATCGTGAATCGGCGTCGACACCACTGGGCAACCGCCAGCGAGGTATTCGGGAGTCTTGGTCGGGCTGATGTAACGCGTGGAGGCGTTGAGGGCGAACGGCATCAGTGCCACGTCCCAGCCAGCGAGGTAGTCCGGCAGCTCGGCATATTGCTTGCCGCCCAGATAATGAAGGTTCGGCCGTTGCGGCAGCGTCTGCGGATCGATCTTCACCACCGGACCGATGAGCACGATTTGCCAGTCGGGACGCATTGCCGCCACGCAATCTATCAGTTCGATATCGAAGCGTTCGTCGATCACACCAAAGAAGCCCAGGCGTGGCCGCGCTATGGATGCTTGATCGGGCGGTTCCGGCAGTGCCTGCCGCGCCGCCGCGAAATGCGCGATGTCGACGCTGCTCGGTACCGGATAGGCATTGCCGTGCTGGCGCTGCTTGACCTCCCACAGACTGAAGCCACCGGTAAACACCACGTCAGCTCGGGCGAGCAGTTGCTGCTCCATGTCGATCAAGCGCGCCGGTGCGCCCATGAACGCCGACAGTTCATCCATGCAGTCATAGACGGTAACCCGAGCGTCGAGGTGCTCGGTAAACAGCAGACTCATCGGCGTGAGATACCACAGCAGCAAATCACCCTGAACCCGCCCGGCGAGGTGCTCATCGAGCAATTGTCTCTGCGCCTGCTCGATCGCCTCGCCACTCATGCCGATCGGCAATTGCGGCACCGCCACTTCTATTCCCGCCGCCGGATTCGAAAGCTCGAGTCTGGGCGTGGCGTCTTCGACAAATACCGGCTCTTCGAAAAACACCACGTCGTAGTGTCTGGCCAATCGCGACATGACGTGCTGCGGCCGTTGATAAACAAATCCCCAGCGCAGATGCGACAGGCACACCAACGTGGGTCGCACCTGAAGGGATGCTTCGACAGCATTTTGCGCGCTCGCCAGTGCAAGCGCCTAGGGTTGTTCTGCCAGGTTCATAGCCAGATCCTCATCAAAAAAAACAAGACGACTCAGTGCCGAGCCACCGGGCCGTCACACTTGTCGACACTGCAAGTGCAGGGCATTTCTCGATGAGGCCGTAAGGCTCTTGAAGGTTGGAATCACGGCGTTCACACGACGTTCAGCCCAACCTTGAACACAGCCGATGAACTGCACATACCGGCTGGCAAACAAGGTTGAACTTGCCGATCAATCCAGCCCCTACCGTCCAGAACAACCATGGTTTTTGCCGCCGCACAGGCGCATCGAAACCATCTACGAAGCCATCGCCGATGGCGTCACTTGTGAGGGCGGGCGCATGATCTTGATTACGGGTGGTGCGGGATACATTGGTGCGCATGTCGCACTGCAATGGCTGGGCAACGGCGAGGATGTGGTGATCCTCGACAACTTGTGCAACAGCCAACGCGCGGCGATCGAGCGCATCAGTACGCTGGCCGGAAAACGACCGGAGTTCATCCAGGGCGATGTACGCAATCGACGACTGCTCGACAACCTTTTGCGGGACTATCCGATCGACGCCGTGGTGCATTGCGCCGGGTTGAAAGCGGTCGGCGAAAGCGTGCGTGAACCCCTGCGCTATTTCGACACCAATGTCGGCGGCAGCCTGACTTTGTGCCAGGCCATGGCCCAGGCCGGAGTTTTCCATCTGGTGTTCAGTTCATCGGCCACTGTTTATGGCGACTGCGCTACCCTGCCAATCAACGAAAACTGCGCCACTGGCCAGCCGACCAATCCTTACGGCATGTCGAAACTGATGTCGGAAAACATCATGAAGAGTGTCGTCAGTTCCGACCCGCGCTGGTCGATCGGCTTGCTGCGTTATTTCAATCCGATCGGTGCGCACCCTTCCGGCCTGCTCGGCGAGGCACCCACCAGCACGCCCAACAATCTGCTGCCCTATCTGCTGGAAGTTGCCAGTGGCCAGCGCGCGCAACTGTCAGTGTTCGGCAACGATTACCCGACCCCGGACGGCACCGGCATTCGCGATTATCTGCACGTCGTCGACCTTGCGCTCGGGCACGTCTGCGCGCTCGAGGCCTTGCGCGATCGTCATGGCATGAGCATCTGGAACCTTGGCACCGGACGCGGCTATTCGGTGTTGGAGGTAGTCAGCGCCTTCGAGCAAGTGACCGGTATCAAGATCCCTTTGCGGATTGAAGCAAGGCGCCCCGGCGACATTGCGCGCTGCTGGGCGGACCCGCAAAAAGCCCTCGAAGAACTGGGCTGGCAGGCGAGCCGTTCACTGCCGTGCATGCTCGCCGATGCCTGGCGCTGGCAGTGCAATCAACTCGGCCAGGTTGAGGTTCGCCAGGCCAATTGAAAGCTGCGCACGGTCACTCGTTCTCGTGGCCGTGCGCGTCGGCACAGGACAATCGTCCGGACTCGCCGCCGGCGATTCGTTCTGCCTGATCGATGCCACGCTTGAGCGCGTCCTCGACTTCCCATTCCACGCCGGGCAATGTCCTGATGCGCTCGTAGGCGCACTCGCCGGTTGCGGTGTAAACGCTGATGAACATTTCGACGTCGCCATCATCGGCTTCCCGTGCCCGTACCTCGATATGACAGCCGTTTTCAACCTCTTCGGTATGGCACTTTTCCGCCTTTTCCGTCGCCTTCCATTTGTTGTAGGTTTCGCCGCGTTTGAACATGTCGTACTCCTGAACTCAACTCGCTCACGTCAAAGATCTTTCCTTTGGCGGAATAATTCCACGGATTGCCAAGAGGCATTTTCAGCATAGCGCGTTGATTCGCGCCCGCCGTTTCGCTAGTTCAACCGTTCGTCAGCTTGCGTAACATTCTGTAAAACCAACGCCGGAATGCTCATTCAAAAAGTTCGAGGCCCAGGCGAGCTCAAGTACAACTCGTTATTCAGCCCAGTGTGATTAGCCGGTACAGAAACAGGGTTTTCTGTCCATGGCCAACTGTTGCCCGAAGAAAACAAGGATCGATATAAAGAACAGGAGCATGTATGAAGCGAACAATCAGCTATTGCCTGGTCTATCTCGCTACCAGCGTTCTGCTCGCCGGTTGCAATCTGGTGGTGTTCAACCCCAAGGGCGATGTTGCCCGCGATGAACGCGACCTGATCATCCTCGCCACGGGCCTGATGCTGTTGGTGGTGATCCCGGTCATCGTCATGACCTTCCTGTTCGCCTATCGCTACCGCGCGACCAACAAGAAGGCCCGTTATTCGCCGCGTTGGGCCAGTTCGCACAAGATCGAAGCGGTGGTCTGGGGCGTGCCGTTCCTGATTATTTGCGTACTCGGCTGGGTGACCTGGGAAACCACCCACGCACTCGATCCCTATCGCCCGTTGGACTCAGACGTGCCGCACCTCAATGTGCAAGTAGTGGCAACGGACTGGAAATGGCTGTTCATTTACCCCGATCTGGGCATCGCCTCGGTCAATGAACTGGCGATACCGGTGAATACGCCGGTAAGTTTCACCGTCACTTCCGACGCGGCCATGACTTCATTCTTTATTCCGGCACTCGGTGGGCAGATATATGCCATGGCCGGCATGCAGACCAAGTTGCACTTGATCGCCAATGAAATCGGCCAGTATCGCGGGATTGCTGCGAACTATAACGGCCACGGGTTCTCCGACATGCACTTCAGCACCCTGGCACTCAGTGGCGCTGACTACGAGGCGTGGGTCAACAAAGTCAAAGCGGCGCCCGGGCAACTTGATCAAGCCAGTTACGCCGAGTTGGCCAAGCCTTCAGTGGCGCACAAGATCACTTATTACTCGGCTGTGCAGGAGCGACTGTTTCTCGACATCGTCGACAAATACGAAGGAATGAACAAAGCACCGCGCAAGAAGGAAACCCAGGTGCAACGCAACGGCGACGATGTGCGCGTCAATCAACAACCGAGTCTGCTGGCCGAGGAGCGTTAAATCATGTTCGGGAAACTTTCATGGGACGCGGTTCCATTGCACGAGCCGATTGTCATGTACACCCTGGCTATCGTCGGCCTGATGGGTTTTGCCCTGGTCGGTACCGTCACCTGGAAGCGCAAGTGGGGTTACCTCTGGCGCGAGTGGTTCACTTCGGTCGACCACAAGAAGATCGGCTGCATGTACATCATCGTCGCGCTGGTCATGCTGCTGCGTGGTTTCTCCGACGCGATCATGATGCGTACCCAGCAGGCCATGGCTTCGAGCGGCGGCCCGGGTTATCTGCCGCCGGAACACTACGACCAGATCTTCACCGCCCACGGCGTGATCATGATTTTCTTCATGGCGATGCCGTTCGTGGTCGGCCTGATGAACATCGTCGTGCCACTGCAGATCGGCGCTCGCGACGTCGCCTACCCGTTCCTCAATGCGCTGAGTTTCTGGCTGTTCGTGGTTGGCGCGGCACTGGTGAATATTTCCCTGGGCGTCGGTGAATTTGCCCGCACCGGTTGGGTCGCCTACCCGCCCCTGTCCGAACTTGGCTACAGCCCCGGGGTCGGGGTGGATTACTACATCTGGTCATTACAGATATCCGGTATAGGGACGCTGTTAACCGGGGTCAACTTCTTCGTGACCATCCTCAAAATGCGCACCGAAGGCATGACCCTGTTCAAGATGCCGGTGTTCACCTGGAACGCACTGTGCACCTCGATCCTGATTCTTGCTGCGTTCCCGATCCTCACCGCAACCTTGCTGATGCTGACGCTCGACCGTTATCTGGGCATGCACTTCTTCACCAACGAGGCCGGCGGCAACCCGATGATGTACGTCAACCTCATCTGGGCGTGGGGCCATCCGGAGGTGTACATCCTGATCCTTCCTGCGTTCGGGATCTTCTCGGAAATCGCCGCGACCTTCAGCAGCAAACGCCTGTTCGGCTATGTCTCGCTGGTGTGGGCAACGATTGCGATCACGATTCTGTCGTTCATCGTCTGGCTGCACCACTTCTTCACCATGGGCGCGGGGGCCAACGTCAACGCGTTCTTCGGCATCATGACGATGATCATTGCAGTGCCGACCGGGGTGAAGATCTTCACTTGGCTGTTCACCATGTATCGCGGCCGCGTGCGCTTCGAAACGCCGATGCTGTGGACGCTGGGCTTTATCGTCACGTTCAGTATCGGCGGCATGACCGGCGTGCTGCTGGCGGTGCCCGGGGCCGACTTCCTGCTGCACAACAGCCTGTTTCTGATCGCCCACTTCCATAACGTGATCATCGGCGGCGCGGTGTTTGGCTACATGGCAGGGCTGACTTACTGGTTCCCGAAAGCCTTCGGTTTCCGCCTCAACGACCGCCTCGGGCGCATTGCGTTCTGGTGCTGGCTGGTGGGTTTCTACTTCGCGTTCATGCCGTCTTACGTGCTCGGTTTCATGGGCATGACCCGACGCCTGAACCATTTCGACAACCCGGCCTGGCAACCGTGGCTGCTGCTGGAACTGTTTGGCGTCGGCATCATTCTTTGTGGCGTGTCGGCGCAGGCGTTGCAGCTCTACGTAAGCATCCGCAACCGCGCGAAACTGCGCGACCTCACCGGCGACCCGTGGGACGGCCGTACGCTGGAATGGGCCACGGCCTCGCCGCCACCGTTCTACAACTTCGCCGAGCAACCGAAAGTCAACGACCTCGACGCCTATTGGGGCATGAAGGAGCGCGGCGTCAGCACCCTCAGCCACACCGACTACCGCGCCATCCATATGCCGCGCAACACCTCCGCCGGCCTGGTGATCAGTGTCTTCGCGCTGATCTGCAGCTTCGCCCTGGTCTGGCATATCTGGTGGCTGGCGATCTTCGGCCTGGTCGCTTCGGTAGTGGCAATGATCGTGCGCAGCTATGACGAAGACATCGACTATTTCGTCCCGGCGCAGGAAGTGGCGCGGATTGAAAAAGCACGTCTCAAAGACTTGGCGGAGGCCTGATCATGTCCAATATCGTTCTGGATAAAGACATCGCCCACAGCCATGAACATGGCCATGAAGACGCGGGCTCGATGCGCATTTTCGGTTTCTGGATCTACCTGATGACCGACTGCATCCTGTTTGCGACGCTGTTCGCAGGCTATGCCGTACTGCGTGACAGCGTCGCTGGCGGGCCTTCGACCGTCGACATTTTCGAACTGCCCTATGTCCTTGCCGAAACCGCGTTGCTGCTGCTCAGCAGCATCACTTACGGCTACGCGATGCTGGCGATGAACCGTAATGACAAAGCCCATGTGCTGCGCTGGCTCGGCGTCACCTTCGTGCTGGGTTGCGGCTTCATCGCCATGGAGATCAACGAATTCCATCATCTGATCGCAGAAGGCTACGGGCCGGATCGCAGCGGTTTCCTCACCGCGTTCTTCACCCTCGTCGGCACCCACGGCGCGCACGTGCTCAGTGGTCTGGTGTGGATGGCGGTGTTGATGCTGCAAGTAAGCAGCCGGGGCCTGACCAATACCAACACCACGCGGCTGAGCTGCCTGAGTCTGTTCTGGCACTTCCTCGATGTGGTGTGGATCTGCGTGTTTACCGTGGTTTATCTGCTGGGGGTGGTGTGACATGTATAACCAGAGTCCGATTCACAGCAGTGCTGGCACCAGCCATGGCACCAGTCGTTCATACATGGTCGGTTTCATCATTTCGGTGATCCTGACGGTGATTCCCTTTGGCCTGGTCATGTACCCGACGTTGCCGCGTAGCGTCACTGCCTGGGTGGTGGTCGCGCTCGGTGTGGTGCAGGTTTTCGCCCACCTCAAATACTTCCTGCATCTGGACACTGCCAAGGAGCAGCGCTGGAACCTCAGAGCGCTGATTTTTTCAGTGGTGATCATTCTTCTGCTGGTTGGGCTTTCGCTATGGATCATGGACAGCATTCACCACAACATGCTGGCGCACTGAAGCAATGGCGGCTGTCGCTGAATGTCGGGCTGGAACTGACCAAGCCCGGCATTATCGTCGGCAATCTGGCTTCGGTGTTCGGTGGCTATCTGCTTGCTGCGGACGGGCGTCCGGTCTCCCTGGCGCACCTGTTGGCCGCGCTGCTCGGCACCGCACTGGTCATCGCTTGCGGATGCGTGATCAATAACTGCGTCGACCGCGATATCGATCGGCGCATGGTGCGCACCTGTCATCGGGCCTTGGCGGTTCGCGCAGTCTCGCTGCCTAGCGCGTTGTGCTATGCGGCGGTGCTGGGTGTGATCGGCTTCGGTTTGCTGTGGGTCGGCACCACAGGACTGGCCTGCGCCATGGCCGCAGTCGGTCTGATCGTTTATGCGGGCGTTTACACCTGCCTGATGAAACGCCGTTCGCACTGGGGCACGCTGGTCGGCAGCCTGTCCGGGGCCATGCCGCCGGTGGTCGGTTATTGCGCGGTGACCGCCAGCTTCGATGCCACGGCGCTGATGCTGATCATGGTGTTTTGCTGCTGGCAGATGCCTCACTCCCACGCGATCACCGTCATGCGCCATGAAGATTTTCGTGCCGCCGGGTTGCCGACATTGACGCTCAGCGAGGCGAAACGAGAGATCAATATCTACATGGTCGCCTTCCTGGTCAGCGCGGCGATATTGGGCTGGGTGGCGGATATCAATGCTTCCTATCCGCTGGTGATTGTCGGGTTGGGCGGGTACTGGTTTTATCTGGCATTGCGCCCGGTGCGAAACGCTACCTCGAAGCCTTGGGCGCGGCGCTTGTTCAGCGTGTCGATCGTCCTGATCCTGGCGCTGAATCTCTCTCTGTCGTTGAACGCTGTGTTGCCCTCGCCCTCCGCGTTCTACCGCTCATCGGGCGCCGGGGAGAATCATCAAACGCAGGTGCGGGGCGGGTTATCAGAATCGGTAACGACTGCACCTACAGACTACTTGGAGCAAACCCATGGCTAACGATCTTTCAACAGCCGATTGCGCCTGCCCCGGCTGCACCTGCAAATGCAGCGGCGAGCAAACCTTCGAGCGTGACGGCAAGCAGTTTTGCAGCCAGGCCTGCGCGGATCTTCACCCAAAAGGCCAGCCCTGCCCCTCGTCCTCCTGTCATTGCGAGCAAAACCTTGGGGCTGATGAGCGCAATGTGAGTGACTCGAAACTGGATCAAGCGGTTGAGGAAACGTTTCCCGCCAGCGATCCGATTTCGCCTTGACCCTTTGCCCGAAGGCACTGATTTTTTCATCTGCAGGAGAAAATGAAATGGACGAGGAAACCATCCGCAAAATCGCCTATCGGCTCTGGGAAGAGCAAGGCCGGCCGCACGGTAATGATTTCGAGCACTGGTTGCAGGCGCGCGCCGAGCTCGATGCGTTCGATTCCGATGGCTTGCCCGGTTCGGTAGCCAGCAGCGTAGCGCCGCCGGCACCACGCAAAAAGGCCAAGGCTGCGACCACTGCTCCTACCACCAGAACCCGCAAGAAAAACACCTCCGCGGCCAAATGACCGGTCTTGAAAGCCGCGTGACTGCCGGAGCAAAGGTCTCGTGAGGCGCGGCATAAACCTGGTACTGGCGGCCTTCGCGCTGACGGCGCTGTCCTATGGACTGGCGCGCTTCGCCTATGGATTGCTGCTGCCACAGATTCGTCAGGATCTGGCACTGAGTGTGTCCGCTGCGGGATGGATCGGTGGCAGTGCTTTTGCGGCTTATTGTCTGGGCATCGTTGCGACATTCGTGCTCAGCGCAAAGGTCAGCCCGCGCGGGTTGACAGTGATGGCCGGAGCCGCCGCTTCGCTCGGGATGGCGTTGATTGTCATCGCATCATCCGGTTTGGCGTTGGGTTGCGGCGTGGCGCTCGCGGGATTGAGCACGGGACTGACCTCGCCGCCGTTGGCCAGCGCGGTTGCGGCGCGTCTTGATGATACCGACCGTCCGCGCGCCAATGGCTTTATCAATGCCGGGACGGCGGCGGGTATCGTTTTTTCCGGCCTGGCGGCGATATTGGCGGCCGGGCAGTGGCGGCAACTCTACGCGCTGTTCGGCTTGATCGGCATCGGCGTCACGTTCTGGCTTTGGTTTGCGCTACCGCGCCGGGTCGTACACGACGGCGGGCAGAATTTTTCTCTGGCAATGTTGCGTCGACCGGGCGTACTGCCGTTGTGCGCCAGTGCTTTTTTGATGGGGTTGGCGAGCACGGCGATCTGGACATTTGGTGCCGACATTCTGCGCAGCGAGGCTGGGTTCTCCGATCGGTGGATTGCAGGGGCGTGGATAGTGTTGGGGGCCGCGGGCATCAGTGGTTGCGCAACCGGAGTACTGACCGACCGGTTTGGTGTCGTACGCATGCAGCATCTGGCGCTTGCAGGGATCGCCGTCGGCACGCTGGGACTTGCCGCCACCGGCGCTTCTGCCATCTACGGCCTCGCCGCGATGTGCCTGTTTGGCGCGGCCTATATCGTTTCTTCAGGCGTTTATCTGCTGCAAGGCATCCGCCTGTTTGCGGATCGTCCGGACTTGGGATTGGGCATACCGTTTCTGCTTCTGGCACTCGGCCAAACCGCCGGCACGCCGATTTTCGGCGCAGTGCTGGAGGCAACGGGCGTGACCTTTGCCCTGTGTGTTTTCGCGGCGGCCGCTTGCGCCGCCATGGTGCTGTGCCCAAGAGATGGTGAAAGTCCGCGCAGACAGATGTGCCAATCCACCGAAGGCTTGGGTCGCTAATGATTTTTATCGTCAGGAGTACAAACCATGGCCGTAAACATCAGCAATCTCACCCTTTCCACCCCGGTACCCGTTTCGGCAACCAATCCGGTCGCACTTGAGCTCAACGGCGCCGAGGCCATTGCGCAGTTCCCCAGCATCGTCACGGTGCTACCGGACGGTTCGCTGCAACTGTCCGCGCCCACCAAAGGCGCCTCAAGCAAGAGCACTCACCGCACCCGCTGCGAATGGAAGGAATCGTTCTACTGGTCGCTGGGCAGCGCCGCTGACCACCTCAACTATCAGGAAATGACCGTGACCAAGGTCAACTCTGCGCAGAAAGTCGTTATCTCGCAGATGCATGTGAAAAACGACGACGGCCCGGTCATCAAAGTGTTCTGGCAGAAAGGCAACATCACCATGGGCTTCCGCCAGAGCTTCAACCAGCCCACCCCGGTCAACACCACGGTGCTCAAGGGCGTGCCGCTGGGGGCGAAGTTCAAGATCACCATTCGCGCCAACTCAGCCGGCGTGGCCCGAGTCACCGTCGATTACAACGGCGTTGTCGGCACATCAGGTGATCTGCAGCTCGATTCAACCTGGAACTCGCAGGTGTTCAATTTCCACGGCGGGGTCTACAACCAGATCGACTACACCGACGCCACGCCGCCAGAGGATGGCTCGATCTGCATCATCAGTGACTTGTTGATTTCGCATACCTAGGCGCTGAAACGAGCAAGGGCCTGCGTCAGCTTCGCTGGCAGGCCCTTGTCAGAGCTGAGCTCGATGGTGGGTTTTCAGCCTCCTCTTCGACTTCAAAATTGCCTGCGTCCTAACGTCGCAGCCTTCGGCTATTGGCAAATCCTGCGCAAGCCGTAGAATCCCGCGCGCTCTTGCAAGCGCGCGTCTGGTCACAGACGCGAACTTGCAGGGCTGGCCATGTCGTCCGACGCCACCGCCCTGCCCGATCGGCAGACATTTGCACAACACCTGTTCCAGCCTGGCAACCGCATGCGCAGAGGCGCACGTTGCGCTGTACGATTCCTTGAGGTTTTTTATGTCTCCGCGTTTGCTGGCCATGGCGCTGGCGCCCCTGCTCGGGCTGTTCATTATTGCTCTGGGCAACGGATTTCTGTCTTCCCTGACCACCCTTCGCCTGGACGCCGCCGGCGCCTCGGCGACGATGATCGGAATTGTTTCGTCGGCCTACTTCATCGGCCTGACGCTGGGAGCGGTGTTCAACGACCGGTTGATTCTGCGCATCGGCCATATACGCGCCTACGGCAGCTTCGCCTCGCTGATTGCCGTGACGATTCTGTTGCAGGGTTTGTTCTATGACACTTGGGGCTGGCTGGTCCTGCGCCTGATCAACGGCTGGGCCACGGTCGGTGTGTTTCTGGTGATCGAAAGCTGGCTGCTGCTGGCGGGTGACGAGAAGATTCGCGGGCGCTTGCTCGCGCTGTATATGATCGTCCTTTATGGCGCTGGCGTTCTGGGCCAGGCGACGCTCGGGACCATCACCGGCATGAGCGACAGCGCGCCGTTCATGGTCGCCGGGATGCTCGCCGCCTTGTCGGTGCTGCCGATCGTGATCCTGCCGCGGGTGTCGCCGCTGCTCGATCAGGTCGAGCCGCTCAAGCCCCGGCAACTGCTGGGCGTGACGCCGACCGGGCTGGTCGGCTGTTTCGGTTCGGGGGTGACCATCGCGGCGATCTACACCTTGTTGCCGCTGTATCTGCAACGCAGAGGTCTGGACGTCGGTGAAGTCGGCAGCATGATGGCCTGGACGATTCTCGGCGCGATGCTGCTGCAGTATCCGGTCGGACGCTGGTCCGATCGCACTGATCGCTTGCAGGTGCTGACGCTGCTGACGGTGGCGTGCACCGCTTTGTCGCTGGTGATTGTTCTGCTGCCGCTGTCCTCGGACATGCTCGCGGCAATGCTGTTTCTGCTCGGTGGCGGCGTCTTCGCGCTGTACCCGGTGGCCGTCAGCCACGCGGCCGACCGCGCCCCGGCCGAAGCGCTGGTGCCGATGATTCAGGGTTTGCTGCTGATCAACTCGCTGGGCTCGGCCATCAGCCCGATGATGATCTCGCCGGTGATGAACTCGTTCGGCGCCAATGGCCTGTTCTGGGTCTTCGCAGTGGTCAATCTGAGCATGGTCAGCTTTTTCTTCTGGCGCCGCGGCAAACGGCCGGTGCCGGCCAACCCCGCACCTTTCACGGCGGCAGCAACCTACTCGCCGACGGGTGCGGAGTTGCGGGTCACCGAGGATTTGCGCGTCGCCGCTGAGGAGCATCCGGCAATGATGGATGCGATCAGCGGGGAACTGGTGACGCAGCCACGGTGACCGCTGATCAGCAACTGCCCGGCGGGATGCCGTCCTTGTTGAAGTCCTTCAAGCGCTCGCGCTCTTCTTCGGTGGAATGCGCCGGGGTTGTTTGATCCGGTACTTCTTGCGGCACTTCGGTTTTTTCTTCAGTCATGGTTCTGCCCTCTTTGTCGATGCTATTTCGGCATCGGCGGAGCGCTGGTGGTTCCGGATTTCGCACCTTGCCCAAGCCATCGACGTGGCAAAACCAGGAATATCTCGAAGCGTAAACGCACAAAGGCCTGCTTGGCTTTCGCTAGCAGGCCTTTGTTGAAAGATGGTGCCCGAAGCCGGAATCGAACCGGCACGCCCTTACGAGCGGGGGATTTTAA
>NZ_RAZO01000167.1:6770-10222 GCF_004307535.1 Pseudomonas sp. Sample_9 | reverse complement strand
ACGATCGAGAGCCTGCAAGGCGTGCTCGGCGATCTGGCCGGGCCGGGCATCGATGCCGCCGACCTGTATTTCCAGGGCCAGATTTCCGAGTCATGGGCGCTGGAAGACGGCATCGTCAAGGAAGGCAGCTTCAACCTCGATCAGGGTGTCGGCGTGCGCGCGCAGTCCGGGGAGAAGACCGGTTTTGCCTACAGCAACGCGATCACCCTCGAAGCCCTCGGTGCAGCGGCCCGCGCCGCGCGTTCGATCTCACGTGCCGGGCAGAACGGCACCGTGCAGGCATTCACCAGCCAGGACGTCGCGCAACTATACGCGCCGGATAACCCGCTGGAAGTGCTCAGCCGCGCGGAAAAAGTCGAGTTGCTCAAACGCATCGACGTCGCCACCCGCGCACTCGACCCACGGATTCAGCAGGTCAGCGTGAGCATGGCCGGGGTCTGGGAGCGAATCCTTGTCGCGTCCACCGATGGCGGTCTGGCCGCTGATGTGCGACCGCTGGTGCGCTTCAACGTTAGCGTCATCGTTGAACAGAATGGCCGTCGCGAACGTGGCGGACATGGCGGCGGCGGGCGTACCGATTACCGCTACTTCCTCGCCGAAGACCGCGCCATGGGTTATGCCCGCGAAGCGCTGCGCCAGGCGCTGGTGAATCTGGAAGCGATTCCGGCGCCGGCCGGTACCTTGCCGGTGGTGCTCGGCTCCGGCTGGTCCGGGGTGCTGCTGCACGAAGCGGTCGGCCATGGCCTGGAAGGCGATTTCAACCGCAAGGGCAGCTCGGCCTACAGCGGGCGCATGGGCGAAATGGTTGCCTCCAAGTTATGCACCATCGTCGATGACGGCACCTTGAGCGGCCGTCGCGGTTCGCTCAGCGTCGATGACGAAGGCACCCCGACCGAGTGCACCACGCTGATCGAAAACGGCGTACTCAAGGGCTATATGCAAGACAAGCTCAATGCGCGGCTGATGGGCGTGGCACGCACCGGTAACGGTCGTCGCGAATCCTATGCGCACCTGCCGATGCCACGCATGACCAACACCTACATGCTCGGTGGCGAAAGCGATCCGGCAGAAATCATCGCCTCGGTGAAGAAGGGCATCTACTGCGCCAACCTCGGCGGCGGTCAGGTCGACATCACCAGCGGCAAGTTCGTGTTCTCCACGAGCGAGGCTTATCTGATCGAGGACGGCAAGATTACTGCACCGGTCAAAGGCGCGACATTGATCGGCAACGGCCCCGAGGCGATGAGCCGGGTGTCGATGGTCGGTAACGATCTGGCGCTGGACAGCGGTGTGGGTACGTGTGGCAAGGATGGGCAGTCGGTGCCGGTGGGTGTCGGCCAGCCAACGCTGAAAATCGATGCGATCACCGTGGGTGGCACGGGCGCATAAGAACGGTGGGGCTTTCGGGTGGCGCGCAGGACGGCCACCCGGTGGCGATTTTCAACGCAGGCCGCGTTGAGTCTCGTCCAGCTCCCGAATGTATTTGAAGATCTTGCGGCTCGAAGCAGGCGGTTTGTTTTGCGCAACCTCATGCTGGGCCTGACGGATCAGGGAACGCAATTGCTGGCGATCGGCGTCCGGGTACTCGATGACGAATTTCTCCAGCACGGCGTCATCGCCCGCGATCAGGCGGTCACGCCAGCGTTCCAGATTATGGAAGCGCTCGTTGTACTGGCGAGTGGAGGCATCGAGTTGATCGAGCAGAGTCAGAATCGCGTCAGTGTCCTGGTCGCGCATCAGTTTGCCGATGAACTGCAAATGCCGTTTACGCGCGATGTTCGCGGTGTGCTTGGGCGCATCGGCCAATGCCCGGCGCAAAGCGTCGGTCAACGGCAGTTTGGCGACCAGATCAGGCTTGAGTGTGGTCAGGCGCTCGCCGAGGTCAACCAGCGCATGCAACTCGCGTTTGACCTGAGATTTGCTTTTTTCTCCCGTATCGAGGGAGTCGTCGTAAGAATCAACCATGGTGGCAGTCCGCAAAGAAACGCCGCCATGATAACCAGTCGGGGGCCGCTTGTCCGGCCCGGTCGCTCGATGACCCCAGCCGAAAGCAGAATTTGAGTGGAGATGAGCATGAGTGCAGTTCAAAGCGTCGGCCCGCAGGCATTGCCGGCACTGCAAGAACAGGTCGAGCAGATCATCGCCGAAGCCAAGCGCCAGGGCGCCAGCGCCTGTGAAGTCGCGGTGTCGCTGGAGCAAGGCCTGTCGACTTCGGTGCGTCAGCGCGAGGTCGAAACCGTTGAATTCAATCGTGATCAGGGTTTTGGCATCACCCTGTACGTCGGCCAGCGCAAAGGCTCGGCCAGCACCTCGGCCACCGGGCCGGAGGCGATTCGTGAAACCGTCGCAGCAGCACTGGCCATCGCCAAGCACACTTCCGAAGATGAAGCCTCGGGCCTCGCCGACGCCGCACTGATGGCCAGGGATGTGCAGGATTTCGACCTGTTCCACGAATGGGACATCACCCCGGAGCAGGCCATCGAGAAGGCTTTGCTCTGCGAGGCCGCGGCGTTCGATGCCGATGCGCGGATCAAGAACGCCGACGGCACCACCCTCAGCACCCATCAGGGCTGCCGGGTTTACGGCAACAGCCACGGTTTCATCGGCGGCTACGCGTCGACCCGGCACAGCCTGAGCTGCGTGATGATCGCCGAAGCTGACGGGCAGATGCAGCGCGATTACTGGTATGACGTCAATCGCCAGGGCAGTCTGCTCGCCGATCCGGTGAGCATCGGCCAGCGTGCCGCGCAACGTGCAGCCAGCCGTCTGGGCGCGCGGCCGGTGCCGACATGCGAGGTGCCGGTGCTGTTTTCCGCCGAACTGGCGGGCGGTCTGTTCGGCAGCTTCCTCTCGGCAGTATCCGGCGGCAGTCTGTATCGCAAATCGTCGTTTCTCGAAGGCACACTCGGGCAAAAGCTGTTCCCGGAATGGCTGACCATCGATGAGCGTCCGCATCTGATGCGCGCCATGGGCAGTGCTTCCTACGATGGTGACGGCTTGGCGACCTACGCCAAACCGTTCGTCGAAAAGGGCGAATTGGTCTCCTACATCCTCGGCACTTACTCCGGACGGAAACTGGGCATGCCGAGCACCGCCAACGCGGGCGGTGTGCACAACCTGTTCGTCACCCATGGCGACGAGGATCAGGCAGCGCTGTTGAAGCGCATGGGCCGAGGACTGCTGGTCACCGAATTGATGGGCCACGGCCTGAACATGGTCACCGGTGACTATTCGCGCGGTGCGGCGGGCTTCTGGGTGGAAAACGGCGAGATCCAGTTCGCCGTGCAGGAAGTGACCATCGCCGGCAACATGCGCGACATGTTCAAGCAGATTGTCGCGGTGGGTAATGATCTGGAGCTGCGCAGCAACATCCGCACCGGCTCGGTGTTGATCGAGCGGATGACTGTCGCCGGCAGCTAAGCCGCGAATCCGCCAACAAAAAAAGGCGCGCC
>NZ_RAZO01000167.1:4543-6670 GCF_004307535.1 Pseudomonas sp. Sample_9 | reverse complement strand
ATGCTTGTGTTGGTTCTCATTATCATCTAATAATGAATCTCATCTCCGAACGAGTCCCGGATCATGAGTTCTGCCTTGCACGAGCAGCCCTACCTCGAAAGCTGGCGCTGGATGAGTCGCCAGATCCGTTGCGCGCTGGATCCTGACGAACCGCGCCTGATCGAACACTACCTCGCCGAAGGGCGCTATCTGTCCTGTTGCACAGCCACTTCGCCCTGGACTGTCGCCGAAACGTCTTTCCGTCTGCTGCTCGATACCGCCACCGACATTGCGTTGCCGTGGCACTGGCGCAGCGTCTGTCTCGATCAAGCCTGGCGTCCCTTGCGTGAAATGGAGCGCCTGTCGCTATGCCAATGCCGCTTGCGGCGCTGGCAACGCTACACCTGGCAGCTCGCCACTTGCGAGTTGCAACCGTCGATTCCTCTCATTGATTTGCTGCAAGGACATTCGCATGACCAAGACACGTATTGAGCGCGACAGCATGGGCGAACTGCAGGTGCCGGTCGATGCGCTCTATGGCGCGCAGACCCAGCGCGCCGTGGACAACTTCCCGATCAGCGGCAAACCGATGCCGACGCAGTTCATCCGCGCGCTGATCCTCGCCAAAGCCGCCGCTGCCCGGGCCAACGTTGAGCTGAACCAGATCAGCGCGGCCCAGGGCAAAGCCATCAGTGATGCCGCGCAAGGTCTGCTCGAAGGCGATTTCATGCAGCATTTCCCGGTGGATATCTTCCAGACCGGGTCCGGCACCAGCTCGAACATGAACGCCAACGAAGTGATCGCGACGCTGGCCAGTCGCATGCTCGGCGAGCCGGTCAACGCCAACGATCATGTCAACTGCGGGCAAAGCAGCAACGACATCATCCCGACCACCATCCACGTCAGCGCCGCGCTGGCCCTGCATGAACAATTGCTGCCGGCGCTGTTGCATCTGGTCCAGGCCATCGAGCGCAAGGCCGGGCAGGTGCATCATCATGTGAAGACCGGGCGCACCCACCTGATGGACGCGATGCCGGTGCGCATGAGCCAGGTGCTCAACGGCTGGGCACAGCAGCTCAAGGCCAATATCGGGCATCTGCAGGATTTGCTGCCAAGCCTGCAAGCGCTGGCGCAGGGCGGCACCGCGGTCGGCACCGGGATCAATGCGCATCCGGAGTTCGCCGCCCGATTCAGTCGGCATCTGAGCCAACTCACCGACGTGCAGTTCACCCCAGGCAAGGATCTGTTCGCGCTGATCGGCTCGCAGGACACCGCCGTCGCCGTTTCCGGCCAGCTCAAGGCCACCGCCGTGTCGCTGATGAAAATCGCCAATGACCTGCGCTGGATGAACTCTGGTCCGCTGGCCGGTCTCGGCGAAATCGAACTCGAAGCGCTGCAACCGGGTTCGTCGATCATGCCCGGCAAGGTCAATCCGGTGATTCCGGAGGCCACCGCCATGGTCGCTGCGCAGGTGATCGGCAACGACTCGGTGATCACCGTGGCCGGCCAATCCGGTAACTTCGAACTGAACGTGATGCTGCCGATCATCGCGCACAACCTGCTGAGCAGCATCGAACTGCTGGCCAATTCCAGTCGCCTGCTCGGTGACAAGGCGATTGCGAGCTTCAAGGTCAACGAGTCGCGCTTGCAGGAAGCGTTGTCGCGCAACCCGATTCTGGTCACCGCGCTCAACCCCATCATCGGTTACCAGAAAGCCGCCGAAATCGCCAAGCAGGCCTACAAGGAAGGCCGCGCGGTGATCGACGTCGCCCTGGAACACACCGACCTGTCGCGCAGCCAACTGGAAGAGTTGCTCAACCCCGAGAAACTCACCGCCGGCGGCGTGTAAACCCCGCAACCGCTTTGGAGGCTCACCATGGAGCACTGGAAACGCACGATCGAACGGGCCAATCGCTGCTTCATGCTGGGCGAACTGATCGACGCCCGTGAGGCTTACCTGCAAGCCCTGGCCCTGGCGCAAGTGTTGTTCGAACGCTGGGCGGATGCCGACGAAGCGGTGGCGGCCTGCGTCGTCTCTCATCACAACCTCGCCGACCTGCATTTGCGCCTGAACCAACCGGAGGAGAGCGCCGAATACCTGTGCGCTATCCATCAACGTTTGTTGCAGACCATGCAGGACGAACGCCT
>NZ_RAZO01000167.1:0-4443 GCF_004307535.1 Pseudomonas sp. Sample_9 | reverse complement strand
CAGCAACTGCCGGAAAAGCTTCGCGCGGCGGTGATCAATCAGGGCGGCGGTCACGCCAATCATTCGCTGTTCTGGGAAGTGATGGTGCCCAACGGAGGCGGCAAGCCCGACGGCACACTGGCCAAGGCAATCGATGAGCAACTGGGCGGACTCGACAGTTTCAAGGAAGCGTTCACCAAAGCCGCGCTGACCCGTTTCGGCAGCGGCTGGGCCTGGCTCAGCGTGACACCGGAGAAAAAACTGGTCGTGGAAAGCAGCGGCAATCAGGACAGCCCGCTGATGACCGGCAACACACCAATCCTTGGTCTCGACGTCTGGGAACACGCCTACTACCTGCGTTACCAGAACCGTCGCCCGGAATACATCAACGCGTTCTACAACGTGATCAACTGGCCGGAAGTTGCTGCGCGCTATCAGGCCGCACTGGTTTAAGCCTTCCATAAAAACAATCAGGGCTGACTATGGGCACGGAAACACTGGCGATTGCCAGCGGGCGCATGTTTCGTTACGCGGTGGGCTCGCTGTTGCTGCTGGCGGGGATGGCTTTGCTGGTCGCCCACGGTTTGCAGTGGCTGAATCTGGAACCGCGGCTGTTGCGCGCCTTGCAGGGCGGTGCCATCTGCGCGTTGGGCACGGCGCTTGGCGCCGTGCCGGTGCTGGTGATCCGGCGCATGCCGCAGGCACTCAGCGATACCTTGCTTGGGTTTGGTGCCGGGGTGATGCTGGCGGCGACGGCGTTTTCGTTGATCGTGCCGGGGATCGCTGCGGCCGAAAGTCTTGGTCTGACGCCGTGGGCCGCCAGTAGCCTGACCTGCTTCGGCATCCTGCTCGGCGCGTTCGGTCTGTATCTGGTGGATCGGCGCGTTTCGGGTGCCTCGCCGGAGATGCTCGTCGGCACGCTGGAGCATCCGGTGATTCCACCGCGAATCTGGCTGTTCGTGTTCGCCATCATCGCGCACAACATTCCGGAAGGCATGGCGGTTGGCGTATCTGCCGGCGGCGGGATGACGGACGCCGACAGCCTGGCGATGGGCATCGCTCTGCAGGATGTGCCGGAAGGGCTGGTGATTGCGTTGGTGCTGGCCGGGGCAGGGATGTCGCGGGTCAGGGCATTTTTGATTGGCGCGGCGTCTGGGCTGGTCGAACCGGTATTTGCACTGTTATGCGCGTGGCTGGTGAGTCTGGCTCAAGTGCTGTTGCCGCTGGGGCTGGCGTTGGCGGCCGGGGCGATGTTGCTGGTGGTGACCCACGAAGTGATTCCGGAGTCGCGTCGTCATGGGCATGACAAGCTGGCCAGTCTGGGCCTGTTGGTCGGGTTTTGTCTGATGATGGTGATGGATACGGCGTTGGGGTGAATGGAGGCGAGGAACAGTGTCCCCGCCTCGAGGATTATTCACCTTCGTCGAAATACCTTTCGATCAGATCGACCAATGCGTCCATGGCTTCCTGAGCCTGTTCGCCTTCGGTGCTCAAATGGATTTTGGTGCCTTTACCCGCCGCGAGCATCATCATTGCCATGATGCTCTTGCCGTCGACAGTCGTTTCAGGTGTGCGTCCCACTCTGATCGTGCAGTCTGGATACTGACCCGCCACGCCGACGAATTTGGCCGATGCCCGAGCATGCAGGCCCAGCTTATTGATGATTTCGATTTCACGAGCAGGCATCGCGGTGTGAATCCTTTAGGTGAGGTCGCGGTGGCGAACCTGGACGTTCTTCAGGGTTTTCTGCAGGGCCTGACCCAGACGTTCGGTCAGGTAGACGGAGCGGTGGTGCCCGCCGGTGCAGCCAATGGCAATGGTCACGTATGCGCGGTTGCTGGCGGCGAAACGTGGCAGCCACTTGTTCAGGTAGGCGTAGATGTCCTGATACATTTCTTCGACATCCGGCTGCTGCGCCAGATACTCGGCCACAGGGGCATCGAGGCCGGACTGAGCGCGCAGCTCGGGTTTCCAGTACGGATTGGGCAGGCAGCGCACGTCGAAGACCAGATCGGCATCGACCGGCATGCCGCGCTTGAAGCCAAATGATTCAACCAGAAACGCAGTACCGGGTTCCGGCTGATTCAGCAGGCGCAGCTTCAGCGTGTCGCGAAGCTGATAGAGGTTCAGGCTGGTGGTGTTGATTTTCAGGTCGGCCAGATCGGCGATCGGGCCGAGCAGGGCGGTTTCATCGTGAATTGCCTCGGCCAGTGAGCGATTGGCGTTGCTCAGCGGGTGACGACGACGGGTCTCGGAAAAACGCTTGAGCAGGGTTTCCTCGTCGGCGTCCAGGTACAGCACATCGCACTTGATATGCTTGGCAC
This sequence comes from Pseudomonas sp. Sample_9, assembly GCF_004307535.1. Taxonomy (NCBI): domain Bacteria; kingdom Pseudomonadati; phylum Pseudomonadota; class Gammaproteobacteria; order Pseudomonadales; family Pseudomonadaceae; genus Pseudomonas; species Pseudomonas sp. Sample_9. Next base: position 2,140 of record NZ_RAZO01000167.1, on the reverse strand, counting down.
GCACGTCTTCGAGCAATTCCGGGAAACGTGACAGATGGCTCGGCAGGTTGCGCGCATCGATCGACACGGCAACCAGCGGCTGCGCCAGTTCAGTATGGATCAGCGCCCGCTCGGCCAGTTCCGGCAGCAAGCCGGCCGGCAGGTTGTCGATGCAGTAGTAGCCGTTGTCCTCAAGGACATTCAGGGCGGTACTTTTACCCGAGCCCGAACGGCCACTGACAATGATCAAACGCATGATTAGTGCCCGTTCTGCTCGTCCAGTACAACCTGGTACAAGGCTTCGTTGCTCGCGGCGCTGCGCAGTTTTTCACGAACTTCCTTGCGGTCGAGCATGCTGGCGATCTGGCGCAGCAACTCCAGATGCGCATCGGTCGCGGCTTCCGGGACCAGCAGCACGAACAGCAGGTCGACCGGAGCGCCGTCGATGGCGTCGAAATCGATTGGCGCTTCAAGATGCAGCAGGGCACTGACAGGCGCCGTGCAGCCCTTGAGGCGGCAGTGAGGAATGGCGATGCCGTTGCCAAAACCGGTAGAACCGAGTTTTTCACGGGCGATCAACGCCTCAAAGACATCCTGCATCGCCAGATCCGGCACTTCGCGGTGGATCAGGTTGGCAATATGTTCGAGGGCTTTTTTCTTGCTGCCGCCCGGCGCGTTCACTTGGGAACGGCCGGGGGTCAGGATGGTTTCAAGTCGGATCATGGGATAGGGGGGTTAACGACCGGTCGCGCCCTGGAGGAGGCTCTGGGTCTTTTCCTTATGCTTTTTGAGTTGGCGATCCAGCTTGTCGGTGAGTGAGTCGATCGCAGCATACATGTCGGTATCTTCTGCGTTGGCGACCACTTCGCTGCCGGGGATATGCAAGGTGGCTTCGATCTTCTGCTTCAGCTTTTCGACGCACATCGTGACTTGCACGTTGGTGATCTTGTCGAAATGTCGCTCCAGTCGTTGGAGTTTTTCCTCGATGTAGGAACGCAGAGGTTGGGTCACTTCCAGTTGGTGTCCACTGATGTTGACTTGCATACAGCTTCTCCTTCGTTGCCAGTGCATAAAGCGGCAGGCCGAAAAGCCTGCCACTGGAACGCTGTAACGTGGCTTACATCAACCGCTTCCGTTCGCTCGAAGGCGCGATTCCGAGGGATTCGCGGTACTTGGCGACGGTGCGGCGAGCCACCTGAATGCCTTGTGCCTCCAGTAAACCAGCGATCTTGCTGTCACTCAACGGCTTTTTCTGATTTTCCGCTGCGACCAGTTTTTTGATGATCGCGCGGATCGCCGTGGACGAGCATTCGCCGCCTTCGGAGGTGCTGACGTGGCTGGAGAAAAAGTATTTCAGCTCATAAATACCGCGCGGGGTATGCATGAATTTCTGTGTGGTCACCCGGGAAATCGTCGATTCGTGCATGCCGACCGCTTCGGCGATGTCATGCAATACCAACGGCTTCATCGCTTCGTCGCCGTATTCGAGGAAGCCGCGCTGATGTTCGACGATCTGCGTGGCCACTTTCATCAGGGTTTCGTTGCGGCTCTGCAGGCTCTTGATGAACCAGCGGGCTTCCTGCAACTGGTTACGCATGAAGGTGTTGTCGGCGCTGGTGTCGGCACGCTTAACAAACCCGGCGTACTGGGCATTGACGCGCAGGCGTGGCACCGATTCCTGGTTCAGCTCGACCAGCCAGCGCTCGTTGTCCTTGCGCACGATCACATCGGGAATGACGTATTCGGCTTCGGTTGATTCGATCTGCGAGCCCGGACGCGGATTGAGGCTCTGTACCAGCTCGATGACCTGGCGCAGCTCGTCTTCCTTGAGCTTCATCCGGCGCATTAGCTGGCTGTAATCGCGGCTGCCCAGCAGGTCGATGTAATCGGCGACCAGCCGCTTGGCCTCGGTCAGCCACGGCGTCTTCGCGGGCAGCTGGCGCAGTTGCAGGAGCAGGCATTCGCTGAGGTTGCGGGCGCCGATACCGGCGGGCTCGAATTGCTGGATGCGATGCAGGACGGCTTCGATCTCGTCGAGCTCGATGTCCAGTTCAGGATCGAACGCTTCGAGAATTTCTTCGAGTGTTTCGTCCAGATAGCCCTGATTGTTGATGCAGTCGATCAGGGTCACGGCGATCAGGCGATCGGTGTCGGACATCGG
>NZ_RAZO01000248.1:0-10343 GCF_004307535.1 Pseudomonas sp. Sample_9 | reverse complement strand
TACTCCGAATGTTATTGGATTTATGGCAGAGCCGGGTTCGGCGAAAATTTCGGGTGTGGCTGATTATTTTTGTTCGACTGAAGATCGTTACCCCTCACCCCAGCCCTCTCCCCCAAAGGGGGCGAGGGGGAAAAGGAGCCGATCTATGTGGACTTCAATATCTGAGTTCGACTCGGTATCTCAGGTCGATGTATCTCGAAAGTACACCTCGGTCAGTCCCCTCTCCCTCCAGGAGAGGGCTAGGGTGAGGGCAGCGGTTATCGGTGTGGAATAAATAGCTCGCGAACACCGCAAGCCTGCTCCACCACCTCTCCCGGCAACTTCAAACGCTGATCATCCAGATAGCGATAATCCTTGCGCGCAATCTCCAGTTGCGTGAAATCCAGCTCGACCCTGAACTGCCCTTCTTCGCGCCCGGCCTCGAACAGCAGCGCCCCCAGCGGATCGACCAGCGCGCTTCCGCCGGCAAACACCAGACCGTCATCGCCCGCCTCGACACGATTGACCATCAGCGCAAACGCCTGGTTTTCCTGGGCGCGGGCCATGATCGCGGTGCGGTGGGTCGGGCCGTACGGGTCCATGTTGCCGTTGGTGACGATGAGCAATTCCACGCCCAGTTGCGCCAGGGCGCGGGCGGTTTCCGGGAACTCGATGTCGTAGCAGATCAACAGGCCCACGCGCACGCCGTTCCACGCATAGGTGGTGTAGCGGTCGCCGGCCCCGAACACGCCGCGATCCGACGCCCACAGATGGGTCTTGCGGTATTTCAGGGCGATGCCTTCGGGTGTGATCAACAACGTCGTGTTGTAGAAGCGGCCGTTGTCGTTCTCGGCCATGCCCACCACCACGGCGATGTCATGCTCACGCGCCGCCGCGAGCACGGCGCTGACGGTCGGGCCGTCGAGCGGTTCGGCGACCCGGGCCACGGTTTCGGCGTTGGGGAAGCCCATCAGGTGGGTTTCCGGGAACACGATCATTTGCGTGTCGACCGCGCAGGCAGCAATCGCCGCCAGTGCGCGTTCGAGGTTGTAAGCCGTGTCGTTGTCACGGCCCGCCAGTTGGGCGAGTTCGACTTTCATGGTTATCCCTTGTTATGTGGCCCGGTCCGGAAAGATTGCCCGGTGCCTGTCTGTGGGCCAGTATGCGCAGCAAGCAACCGGCCAGGGAATCACGCGGCCGGGGTAACCCGATAGGGGTAGATCGATGACACTTTCGTTGAATGACATCACTTGGCACCGCGCCGTCGGGCAATTGATCGACGCGCTCGACAAGCCGAATTTCTGGGCGCAACTGGTGCGTCTGCTTGAGCAGTACGTGGCGTTCGATAGCTGGGTGGTGCTGCTGTTCAGCGCCGATCAGCATCCGCAAGTCTTCGCCGAATGCCCCGGCGAGGACGGCAGTCCGGACCCGTTGTTCCAGGATTATCTGCGCGGGCTGTATCTGCTCGATCCGTTCTACATCGCCTGCCGCGAGCAATCGCGCACCGGCCTGTATCGCCTCTCGGAAGTCGCGCCGGAGCATTTCGAGCTGACCGAGTATTACCAGCGATACTTTCGTCTGAATGTGGTGGCCGACGAAATCCAGTTCAATTGCCAGCTCGAAGGCGAGCGCACGCTGTGCCTGTCGCTGGGCAGTGAAAAACGTTTCACTGGCGAACAGATCGCTTTGCTGTCTTTGATCCAGCCATGGGTGCTGGGCCTGTTGCGCCAGCGCCTGCCGTACGAGATCAACGAAACCGTGGCCCTCGCCGTCGCACCTGCGCAGGCAGACTGGCGGGTGCAACTGGAAGCGTCGGTGCAACAGCTCAAGGGCGCCCAATTGACCGCGCGGGAACTGGACGTCGGGCGCTTGATGCTCAGCGGCTGTTCCAGCAAGGAAATCGCCCGTAAGCTGGAAATCTCCGTGGAAACCGTAAAAGTCCATAAGAAACACATGTACAGCAAGCTGGGGATCAAGTCCCAGTCCGAGCTGTTTTCGATTTTTCTGCAGGCGCAGAACGCCTGAAACAATGTGACTAACGCTTTTTGTGGGAGCGAGCCTGCTCGCGAAGAGGCCCTCATGGCCGACATCAAGGTTGGCTGGCCCGCCGTCTTCGCGAGCAGGCTCGCTCCCACAGGGATGCGTGCCGTTGCACAAAATTGAGTCCGAACCAGGGAACCCGTATGAGCCTGTCGCTGCTGAGCCGCTACGCCTTCTTTGCCGTCTGCGTGATTTTCACCCTCGCCAGCCTGCCCTTTCTCGAACATGACTGGCTGTGGCCGATCAGCGCCGTCACCGCTGTGCTGAGCCTGCTCGGCGTGTTCGACCTGTTGCAGACGCGCCATGCAGTGCGCCGCAATTATCCGATTCTGGGCAACATCCGTTATCTGGTCGAAGGTATCCGCCCGGAGATTCGCCAGTATCTGCTCGAGTCCGACAGCGACGCCCTGCCCTTCTCCCGCGCGCAGCGTTCGCTGGTGTACTCGCGAGCGAAAAACGAAACCGCCGACAAACCGTTCGGCACGCTGATCGACGTCTACCAGTCCGGCTTCGAATTCATCGGCCACTCGATGCGCCCGGCGCCGTTGAGTGACCCGAATGGTTTCCGCGTCACTGTCGGCGGGCCGCAGTGCACGCAGCCCTATTCAGCGTCGATCTTCAATATTTCGGCGATGAGTTTCGGTTCGCTCAGTGCCAACGCCATCCGCGCTCTGAATCAGGGCGCGAAACTCGGCAACTTCGCCCACGACACTGGCGAAGGCAGTATCAGCCCGTATCACCGCGAACACGGCGGCGACCTGACCTGGGAGCTGGGCAGCGGCTACTTTGGCTGCCGCACCAGCGACGGCCGCTTCGACCCGGAACGCTTCGCCGTGCAGGCGCAGAATCCGCAAGTGCGCATGATCGAAATCAAGATGAGCCAGGGCGCCAAGCCCGGCCATGGCGGGATCTTGCCCAAACACAAGGTCACCAGGGAAATTGCCGAAACCCGCGGCATCCTGATGGGCGAAGACTGCGTTTCGCCGTCGCGCCACAGTGCGTTTTCCACGCCGATCGAGATGATGCAGTTCATCCAGCAACTGCGCGAACTGTCCGGTGGCAAGCCGGTGGGCTTCAAGTTCTGCCTCGGCCACCCGTGGGAATTCATGGGCATTGCCAAGGCAATGCTGGAAACCGGCATTCTTCCCGACTTCATCGTCGTCGATGGCAAGGAAGGCGGCACTGGCGCAGCGCCTGTCGAGTTCACCGACCACATCGGCGTGCCGATGCGCGAAGGCTTGCTGTTCGTGCACAACACGCTGGTCGGCCTGAACCTGCGCGACAAGATCAAACTCGGCGCCAGCGGCAAGATCGTCAGCGCCTTCGACATCGCCAGCGTGCTGGCCATCGGCGCCGACTGGGCCAACTCGGCGCGCGGCTTCATGTTCGCCATCGGCTGCATCCAGTCACAGTCGTGCCACACCAACAAATGCCCGACCGGCGTCGCCACCCAGGACGCCCTGCGCCAGCGCGCTCTGGTGGTCCCAGACAAAGCCCAGCGCGTCTACAACTTCCATCGCAGCACGCTCAAAGCGCTGGCGGAAATGCTCGCTGCCGCCGGGCTTGATCATCCTTCGCAACTGTCGGCCAAGCATCTGGTGCGTCGCATGTCGGCAACCGAGATCAAACTGTTCTCGCAGTTGCATGTGTTTTTGAAACCCGGGGAATTGCTCACTGGGGAAGTGAACGGCGAGTTTTATTCGCGGATGTGGCAGATGGCGCGGGCGGACAGTTTTGAACCTTTGGAAGTGGCTGCCGCGTAACTGCAAAGCGCCAATCCGCACGACGGATTGGCGCTCGACATCCGTTACATCACGCGGCAGTAGCACCTTCAACAACCGGCACCGGCCTGGTGACTGTTCTAATCACGCCGGGGTTGGGATAAACGCTGACCAGTGTGTCCGGTTGCGTTATCCAGCCAGGTTTCTCCGATGAATATTTTATGATCGTGCCCGCACCTTCACTGGCCTGGAAATGCAACTTCCAGGATTGCGCCGCGCGGTCGTATTTCATGAACGCAAAACCCAACAGCCGCGAGTCCGCCTGACCGTTTGCATTCACACGCAGCCCATAGTCGGGATATTCCATGGACGCGCTGAGACCCAGACCGTGCTCATGCGTGGCGAGGCCATTGTACTGAGCGAGTTCCTTGCCACCCTCGACATGCCTGACCCGCAGGCGACTGGCGTCGAGTTGATCGACCACCAGCGAGCAGCCACTGAAGCCAGGCGTAAACAAATGATCGGGCTCGCCCCACTTGGGGTGGACCGGAATATCGACATAACCTCCCTGCGCGGCCCAGTAACCGACCACGGCATCTGACGACTGCGGAAGCTTGTCGATTTTCGGGTCATGGATTTTCAATGCATTGAATTGCGTCCGGACCGAGTTGGCAGGCTGAACGCGCTCCATGACAAAGACGAAACTTGCCCCGCCCTCCTGATTGGCCAGTTGTGACGCGATCTCGGCGCTGTAATTGACGCGCCCCGGTTGCAACAATTCGGTGGCCACCGGTAACCGGCTTAATTGCGCCGGCGACAAGGCTTCATGAATGCCGGTGCGCTGCAGCGAATAACGCGTCAGGGAAGGCAGACCACAATCGTACGCAAGGTGTGCAACCTCACTGTTAGCAACGACTTCGATGACCGGTTCCCATAAACCGTTGGGCAGCCGATGGCGCATAAATGCCGAGCCCGGACGTAGCGGATTGCTTGAGGTGTACACAAGCTGATGGCTGAGACGGGTACTTTCATCGACAGTCGCCCCCACCGGCACGTCTGTTGCACCTTGCGGCAGCTCACCGCCACGCAGCGAAACCGGCTGCCATTGATCCGGCGCAACTTGCCAGAGTCTGGCGCCGTGCGTGCGGTTCGTCGCCGGGTCAACAATCACCACGTCGGTGAAATCGTCTGCCAGATTGAAATCATTCCTGATTCCATACACCGCTTCCTTGCCAGCGGCGTCGATATTGCGGATATAAAAGCGTTGGCCGTCCGCGCTGCGGAAAATACCCCAGGCATTGCTCTCAAGACCGACGAGTACCGAGGGCTTGATGGCGAAGCGGTTGAAATCGCTGTTAGTGAATCCGTTCACTCCAAGGATTTCAGGCTTGGGCCGGAAATCGCCCGGTGCGCCGTAAAGCCGATTGTTCAGCGGGTTGTAGTGATGCCACTGCTGGTCTTTCAGCACGCCGATGCCATCGACACTTTGCTGGTTTATCTTCCAGGTACCTATCAGTGCGGGCCCGTGTTCTTTGCGCAGTAACCGCAATAACTCGCTGGGGTCTGACACTCTGCGCAATGCCATGATCTGCCGCAGGCCTTGCTCGCCGAGAAATCTGAGGCCTTGACCAAGCAGCCGGGTCGCCCCCACGCCCACGTCACGCAGGGCGATCAACGGATTGAGTTCGGTGATGACCACCGCACCGATTATCTTCGCCGCCTTGAGTGTCTTGCTGATGGCTGACGCCGTGGAAACACCAATCCTGGCCAGTTTTCCGGCAACACTTGCACCGGCAGTAACAAAGCCCAATACATCAAAAAACAGGTCCACTGCGCCGTCGGCATAGTTGCCGTCGACGAAGTTGGCGATCGCCGTCTTGAACGGGATCAGGTCGACCACGAAATCGATGACCCTCTGCACGAACGCGTTTTCCCCGTCTTGCGTGGTCTGGCCCTTTGCTGCCTGCAAAATGTCCTCGTTGTCCAGATCCAGATGTTGCACAAAGGCTTGAGCAATCAGCTCGGTGCGCTCGCTCGAATAACTGACGGGCACTGAAGAGCTTTTTGCGCTTTTTGGCAGGAGCTTAGCGGCTTGCGACTGGTCAGCCAGCAGCAATGGCTCGATGGTGTGCTTGATGCTCGGAACAGATGCATTTGTGCGCTCGGACGCTTCTGCTGGATCGTAGGACCGGGTCCGGATAACCCCTTGTTTCAGATCGATATCATAAAGCTTCGATTCCTGGCCCAGATCAACCTTCACCCTGAGGATGGCGCTTGTAGATATCAGGTTTCTGCCGACAATATTCAGACTCAAGCGGTAGGTCTTGTATTGGTAAAACGAGACGTGGCCGTGTTCCAGGTTTTTCCTGTCCTGCAGCGGCAACTCGGCGATCAGATGTTTTACAAACAGCAGTGCGCCTTGCTTGAGGTTGCCGATAGCATTTTCAAATTGTGCCTGGAAGGCATCTGCCGCGCCAAGTTCCAGCGGTGCATTGATCTGGTCAAGCAGCGGAAGCAAGCGCGGATCGCGGGTCGTCCATTGATAGTAGGGCGGCCCGCCCATCATGACGATGTCGAGCAGCGAGTATCGGCCGTTGAGGGTCGGGTACAACAAGAGCCCGTCGCCTCCGGCAACCTTGGGCTGCTCCAGCAGGCGCTCTTCAAACGGTATGTCGCCTTTGAACTTTTTCTGCAGTCTGTCCAGCGCGATGGCTTTGCGGCTTGGCAATTGGCTGTTCAACAAAATCGAGGTGTTGAGACGACCGGCCAGTTGCAGGTTGAAGTGTGTCTTGGCGCGCTCCAGTTCGTCACGGGTGTAATGTTCACCGTGGTTCTTTTGCACCACGCCGTTGACTACGCCCCAATCTGCCAGCGCGGCAGCCTGAACGTGCTGAAAAACCTGCGAGTCGATCAACGAAGCGCTTTCTGCGCTGGCCATAACTTGAGCAAAGGTCATATAGGCGACTTTCCCGGGTGTGTAGGCCTCGATCGTTCGTGCCGCGACGGTCAGGTTGAACCATGCCGTGGTGCCGTATTTCAAGTCGGGGGGAAATTTCTTGATGAGAAACTCGGGCGCCTTGCGAACCAGCAACAGAGCGGCGGTCAATCCGGCCAGTCGGCGGCTGCTCAAGCGTTCCTTGATCAAGTAAGCCACCAGGTTATCGAATACCTGCAAAGGGGGTTTGCCCCAGAGTTTCTCTCCGGCTAGATCGAAGCCAGCAACTTTGCTGCGTGACGGCTGATCAATATCGCCCTGATGCAGACTCAAATGAATGCCGGCCATTGCGTACTCGGCGGCGCTGACATCGGTGGCGATGCCGTTCAAGCGGGTCTGGATTGCAAGACCCAGAGCCTGCCCGCGAGGACTGTTGATGAGTCTTGCCAATGCCGACAGCGGATCACTCAGCGCCTCATTCGCAAGCCGCTCGTCTACGTCCAGATAGTCCAGCACTCCGGCACCCGGTAGCGCAATGAAATCAAGGCTATCCAGAAAAACACTGGTGGCGTGCAAGGCTTCTTTTTGTTGCGCAACAGTCAATGGAATTGACCAGGACAATGCACCGGCAAAGTCACCAAACGGATGGGAATTTACTTTTGCGATTTCCAGGCTGGCCGCGAGGTGCTCAAACTGATTATTCTCAGGTGCCGATACTTCACCAACGAGGTCCATGTTGGATTCAGACATTTTATTTTCCTTCAACGGATTAAATAGAATCCGAAGTAGGCGATAGAACACGCTTTAATTTGAAGGCCAGAAGTATTACCAATAAATCATATCAGAGCCGCCAGACACCATTTAAATACCAAACTTATCAAGTATATGACCGAGTGAATGTTGCCAAATAATAGACCAACCAAAGTCAGCCATACCCATTCACTCTAAAACCGGCATCAGGCGTGGAAACTCACAACATGAAAATACTTGCAAAGCTGCCTCTTGAAATTACAAACGGGAGCCTCACGATTACTGTTACAACAAAAAAAGATCGCTTTCTGCAACAATATCCACATTCCTTACCATGTAGAAACTCCTGCAGGCAGCGACCTTTTCCGGAGGTCTTGCGCGTTTAATAACTTACGACGCGGAACGCACGGCATCTCGCGATAAGTTATTCGGCTGCAACTTGAACACGTAAAACAACACCGTCAGCAACACCAGAAACGCAGGCCCGACATACAGCGCCACGCGGGTATCCGGGAAGTACGCCATCAGGCCGACCACCAGCACCAGAAATGCCAATGCAAAGTACGAACTGACCGGGTACAGCCACATCTTGTACTTGAGGCCGGCACGTTCGCTGGCGCTCAGGCCTTTGCGGAATTTCAGCTGGGCGAGAAGGATCATCACCCAGGTCCAGATCGCACCGAAGGTGGCAATCGAGGTGACCCAGACGAAGACTTTTTCCGGCACCAGATAGTTGAGCATTACGCCCAACAGCAACACCGCGATCGAAAGCAGCAGCGCACGGCGTGGCACGCCGTTGTTCGAGGTCTTGGCGAAACCGGCCGGGGCCTGGCCATTCTGCGCCAGGCTGTAGAGCATGCGCCCGGTGCTGAAGATGCCGCCGTTGCACGACGACAGCGCCGCAGTAATCACCACGAAGTTGATGATACCGGCGGCGGTCTTGATGCCCAGCCGCTCGAAGGTCATCACAAACGGGCTGCCTTGGGTGCCGATTTCGTTCCACGGGTAGATCGACAGGATCACGAACAGCGCGCCGACGTAGAACAGCAGAATCCGCCAGAACACCGAGCCGATCGCGTCGGGAATGGTCTTCTGTGGGTTTTTCGCTTCACCGGCGGTGAGGCCGATCATCTCGACACCGAGGTAGGCGAACATGACCATCTGCAGCGACATCAGCACACCGGTCACGCCGTTGGGCATGAAACCGCCATGGGCCCAGAGATTGGAAATGCCCAGTGCCACGCCGTCATTGCCGAAACCGAAGGCGATGATGCCGACGCCGCCGATGACCATGGCAATGATGGTGACGATCTTGATCAGGGCGAACCAGAATTCGAATTCGCCGAAGGCTTTCACCGCGATCAGGTTGATCGAGCCCATGCTGATCAACGCCGCCAGGGCCCAGATCCAGCGCGGCACATCGGGAAACCAGATGCCCATGTACACGGCCACGGCGGTGATTTCCGCGACGCAGGTCACCAGCCACAGAAACCAGTAATTCCAACCGGTGAGAAAGCCTGCCAGCGGACCGAGATAGTCCTGCGCGTAGCGGCTGAACGAACCGGCCACCGGGTTATGCACGGCCATTTCGCCGAGCGCGCGCATGATCACCAGGATCGCCAGACCACCAAGGATGTAAGAGAGCATGATCGCCGGGCCAGCCATTTCGATAGCCTTGGCCGAACCGAGAAACAGACCGACGCCGATACAGGCACCGAGCGCCATCAGGCGGATATGCCGTTCGCCGAGTTCACGTTTGAGCGGACCGCCCGAAGCGGTGTCGCCGTGCGGCAGAGGATTGCCAACTGGCATAGGGGTACAACCTCGTCTTGTTATTGGATATGACCACCGGGTTTCGAAGCGTCGGCCGATAGGCCTTGGCTGGGCAGGAAACCGCGTCAGCTTCGTGGGCAGACGCGTCTTGCAGGGCGGGCCTGAAAGATCAGCGGGGCGTGCAGTATAAAAAGCTCAGGGCAGGATTTTTCACTCTAAAAGTCACAACATTCAGCGACAACTCTCGGCAATAGTGGGTTCTTCGGAGAGGCATTACCTGCACTACGTAGGAAAAGTCGCCACTGAAAAAGCCGCGAAGTATTGCACAGACATGGTGCAGCGTCATGTTCCAGCCCGGGTGCATTTGATTCACTGCGCGATGTCTCTCCTCGCGATTGATCACGGATAAATGGCCGGCGGATTCAGAAATTTCTCTCAACGATTGCGGCGTCGACAGGGACAGGCAGCCACTAACCTTTGAAGAAGCCATGAACAAGCAAGGAAGCTCACATGCCAGTCCGTCCCAATTCCCACCGTCTGCGCCAAAATCGCTTCTCGGAAAACGGTCGTGCCTACTTCATCACCTCTGTCATCCACGAACGCCAGCCCGTATTTGCAGATTGGCAGACAGGCCGATTATTGGTTGCCGAACTGCGCCGGGCTCATGAGCAAGGAGTCGCGCAATCCATCGCCTGGGTTGTCATGCCTGACCACTTTCATTGGCTGATGCAATTGCAACGCGGCTCACTTGGCGAAGTCATTGGTGGTGTAAAGGCCCGCTGTACGCATGCGGTGAACAGAAAAACCGGACGTCACGGACCGCTGTGGCAAACCGGCTACCACGACCGTGCGATCCGTGACGGCGAGGATCTGGAGCCCATCGCCCGCTATATCATCAATAATCCCCTGCGAGCCGGGCTGGTCGATAACCTCGGTGACTATCCGCTCTGGGATGCCTACTGGCTCTGAGCGCGCCAGTTCTATGGAATAGGTGTATCAATTGTGGCGAGGGGATTTATCCCCGCTCGGCTGCGCAGCAGTCGCAATTTCCATACACGCGCAGTACCTGTAGAAACCGTGCCAGCAGGTGTTGGGGCCGCTTCGCAGCCCAACGGGGATGAATCCCCTCGCCACAGGGAATCCCT